>JBDQIL010000046.1:0-10688 GCA_040264415.1 Myxococcota bacterium | reverse complement strand
TCACAGTCCGCCGTGGGCGCCGGATACGGCAGCATCAGCGACGACGCCCTGCGAGCGGCGATCGCGTTGGAGGCGCTGGCCACGACGGTCTGGGCGAGCCGGCACGACGACCCAGCCTCGATGGCCCGGGGCCGGGCCGCCCTCGGCGGACTGTGAGGCGCCCCGAACCGGCGCCAACAGCGGGTTTCCGGCCCTTGCGGTGCCTTGACAATTCGGTTCGACAGGTGGAGGATGCCCATATCCCCGATCCCCTGCCCAGAAACCCGAGGATCCGCGATGGCGGACGGCGTTCACGAGCCTGCCCCCCCCCTTGATCCCTCCACGGGCGCTCCCTCTGGCGACCCCGCTCCAGCCGATCCAGCCGATCCGGCGGAGTCGGCTGAGTCCGACGCGCGCGCCGAGGCCGACGCACAGGCCGCTGAGCACTTGCTCGCGGGTGAGGCCACGGTCGCCCAGAGCGAGTCTGGCATCGCGGCGAACGACATGCTGCGGGCCCTGGGTCGGGCAGCCCGCTCGTTCCTGCTCTACGACACCGGAAACGAGGCGATTCGAAGCTTCCTCGGAGACTATCGGGACGCCGCGAGCGCGGCGCTCGCCCACGGCACCTTGGCCCTCGAGATTCGGCCCTTCGAGATGACGCTGGACGGCGAGATCGTCTACTTGGAGCGGGACCGGGAGCGATCGCTCGCCTTCCGGCTCTTCCGAGACGGCGTTCGGCGCCTGCAGATCGAGCCCGATGTCGCTTGGCCCGAGCTCCTCCGGCTCCTCGAGATCCTGAGCATCCGCTACACCGGCGTGCGCCAGAACGAGGACGACGTGGTGACCCTGCTGTGGAAGGCGGGCTTCAAGCACATCGAGATCACGGCCGTCGAGGGCTTCGTCCCAGAAGAAGACGAGGACGAGTCGGAGATCAGCGAGGCGCGCACCGCGGCCATCCGTGCCGCAGGCGGGCACGTCGCGGTGCCGTCCGACTGGGACACCCCCCTCGAACCCCACGACGAGGAGAAGGGGTACCAATACCGCGCGCTGGGCGACGACGAGCTCTCCCCCCTGTACGCCGAGCAGTCGAGCCACAACCTGCCCGTGCAGGCCATCCGTCTGGTCACCGAGATGCTGTCGCTGGTGGGAGACCCCACCGACCCCACGCAGATGTCCGACATCGAAGCCCTGCTCGAAGAGGTCCGCCTCTTCCTGCTCAGTGAGGGGCAGCTCGATGGGCTGCTGACGATGGCCCGCACCCTCGACCGCATGCGCGCCATCGACCCGGACCGGGTGGCGCACGAGCTGGGGCGCTTCGCCGACCTGCGGGCGCTGAAACGCATCGTTCACTCCGCGGCGCTGCTGAGCGAGGAGCCACCCGCGCAGCTGGTCGAGCTGCTCGACATGGTGGCGGGCGAGCACCTGCGCGACCTCGTCCTCCTCTTGGGGGAGGAGCGGTCCACGTCGGGCCGACGGATGGTGCGCAAGCTCATCCACCGCCACGTGGCGCGTCACCAGGAGTGGCTGCTCAAAGAGATCGCGAAGCTCGACGGGCAGGTGGCGGCCGATCTGCTCCGCGCGGTGGTCGACGCGGCCCCCAAGCTCCGGCCCGACCTGATCGAGCGCTGCATCGGCCGAACCGAGCCCGAGGTCCAGCGACAGGTTCAGCAGATGGTCGAGACGACCGATCGGCGCGACCTGCCGCTCCGACAGCTGCACGAGTACCTCCTCCAAGCCCCGTCAGAGCGGGTGCGCCTCGCGCTCATCGAGCGGATCGTCGAGCACAAGGACGCCCGGTCGTTCAAGCTCTTCGTCAGCCAGATCGACGAACCGAAGCAAGGCCGTCTCAGCCCCGAGGAGCTCACGGCGCTGGGCAAGGCGATGGCGCGCATCACCCCCGAGCAGGCCGCCGAGACCCTGGGCGACTGGGTGCGACCGCGCAAGTGGTGGGACCGGGTGCGGGGCGTCACGGGGGGTCGAGACCGACAGTGGGCCGGCATCGCTGGGCTCGGGGTGCTCCCCGGAGACGAGGCCGAGGCCGCCATCCGGTGGCTGTCCGCCCGCGCTGGCGAAGAGGTGCATGAACACTGCGCCAAGACCCTGTTCGAGCGACGCAAGTCGATGTCTGGAGGTGCCGCGTGAGCCAGCCCCATGCCGATCTCCAGTCCAGCCAAGACCAGCTGGGCAAGACCCTCGAGAAGGCCCGCGCCGGAGAAGACAAGGAGCTCGCCTCGCAGATCCGCGACTCCGGCGAGCGCTTCATCCGGCAGCTCTTCGGGGCCATGCGGCTCACGGGGATCCACGATCTCGAGAACGCTGCCTACGACAAGCCCATCCGCGAGCTGGTCGGCACGACGATCGAGCTGATCGACCTGCTGGGCGCGGTTCACCTCGTGTCGGTCGAGGGCCAGATCTACATCAACGATGTCCGGGTGCGCCTCGACGAGCGGATGGACATCGGCGGCAAGCTCGGCCACATCCTCCGCACCTACGGGCTCGGCGGCGTGAGCCTCCACAGCAAGATCGAGGGCGACCAATTTCGTCGCTTCATCGAAGGCTTCGCGGAGAAGCCCCGAGAGGACGGGCGGTCGCGGGTGCACATGCAGAAGCGCCTGATGGAGATGGGCGCCGACACCATCGAGCTGCAAGGGGTCTACCGCCTGCGCATCTCGGGCGAGCACGTGTCGGCGGAGGATGTGGACCAGGGCCGGGTCGCGCGAAACGCCACGGCCCTGGTCGAGGCCACCGTCGACTCGTTGGGCCAGGCGCGCATGCCCAACCCGCTGACCATCCGGCGGGTGGTGACGGAGATACTCGACGTCGGGCCAGGCGGCGAGGGCATGTGGGAAGAGGCCGCGTCCAGCGACAAGTTCAGCGCCCACACGGTGCGGGTCGGGCTGCTGTGCATGATGATCGGGACGGGCCTGCGCCTCTCCAACGAGATGATGCAGGATCTCGGCGTCTCAGCCATGTTTCACGACGTCGGATACGCGTTCCGAGAGGGCAGCGAGCCCGCCACCGACGACCGGCCCGCAGTGGCTGGGTTCGCGCCTCCGTTCGAGCGCCACGCCGCCGCTGGGGCGCGCATGCTGGTGCGACAGCGCGGCTTCCACGAGGCGAAGATCTACCGGGCGCTCGCGACCCTGCATCATCACCGCGACCACGCCGGCCTCGACGGCGAGACGCCCTCGTTGTTCGGACGCATCCTGCGGGTCGCCGAGGCCTACGACACCTTGCTGCGGGGCGCCGGGCAGCCCCGAAAGCCCCGCCCCCCCACGGTGCTGAAGAAGCTGTGGGCCCACGCGGGCACCCGATACGATCCCATCATCCTGCAGGCCCTCACCAACGAGCTCGGCAAGTGGCCGCCTGGAAGCGTCCTGCAGCTCGAAGACGGCCGGATCGTTCAGGTGGTCAGCGCGGCCCGTTCGCAAGAGACCTGGGCCACGCCCCGCTGCAGGGTGTTGCAGGCGGCGGGCGGCGTGGCACCAGACAGCGAGCAGTTCCTCGACCTCGCAGCGACGCCGGTGCGCGTGGTGGGAGCCGCGCCGTGATCGCGTTCAGCCGCTCTCGGTGAGGCTGCGGTAGGCCCGCTCGAGCTCCGCGCTGCGCCGCTGCGCGAGGGTGCGCAGCTCGTCGCTCATGCCGGCGAGACGCTCCGGCGCCCACTCGGCCTTCAAGCGGGCATAGGCCGCGTCGATGTCGGCGCGGGAGGCGCCTTCGGGTACGCCCAGCACATCGTGGGCTGCGCGCTCGAAGGCCAGCACCTTGCCGGCGGGGACGGACGGCGGAGGGACCGGGCGCGGCGCCGGACGGCGGGAGCCTGCCCCCCGCTGCAGCAAGTGGGGATTTCGTCGTACGAGATCCCAGATCGCAAAAGCAACCAGCGCGGCCAGCAGGCCCATCAGCAGGAGTCGGTGCAGCACGGAGCGTCCCAGGCGGGGTCTCCTCTCCGCTAGCCCGTCTGCCCCAGGGTGCACGCCTTACCGAGTGGAAAGCCTCTCCTCATCGGGCTTTGAGCGGTTATCGGAGACAGCCCCTTCCGCCGTGCTGCCGTGTCCGACGCCCCCGCTCCCCCTCCGCCCCGCAGACGCATGCTGCGCCGCCGCGACTTCACGGTGCAGCGGCCGACCTACCGCCCCGCCGTCCAGGTGCTCAACACCGTCTTGGGGCTGGCCGAGCGTCTTGGGGCCTACCGTCTCGACGCCGACGACATCGTGGCGGCCGCTCGCCGGGCCACCGGCCTGAGCGACGCCGGCGATGACGCCTTCCTGGTTCGCATGCGTCGCTTGGTCGAGCAGGCGAACGCCAAAGACCTCTCGAACCTCGGACGCTTCTCTGCTCGGGCGGCCTTCCTGCAAGCGGTCCAGAACCGGCTGCGGGTCGAAGACTACATCCGTCGAAACCCTGCTGTCGAAGAGATTCCGGTCACGCGGCCCATCTTCATCCTGGGCTTCCCCCGCACCGGCACCACCCTCCTTCAGAACCTGCTGAGCCTGACGCCAGGGAACCGGTCGCTCCGCTTCTGGGAGCTCACCAGCCCCGTCCCGGTCCACCCTGATCCGGCGACCGACCACGCCCGCCGCCAGCGCACTGCGCGCAACATCATCCGGCTGGCGTACTTCGTGGCCCCGGAGCAGCGCCACATCCACGCGGTCAAGGTGGACTCCGCAGAGGAGTGCTGGCCCCTGTTCTTCAACGACTTCGCGGTCTTGAACTACGACATCGCGGTGGGCTTTCAGGAGTTCGGCGACTGGCTGATGTCCGGCGACATGGTCGCACCCTACCGCTACTATCGGCGTCAGCTGCAGCTGCTCTCACACTGGGCACCCACCAACCAGTTCTTGCTCAAGTGCCCCGAGCACCTCTGGTTCCTCGACGAGATCATGGAGGTCTTTCCGGACGCCTGTATCGTATGGACCCACCGCGACCCGGTGGCGAGCACCGCGTCCTACAGCTCGCTGTCGTCGCTGGGTCGGCGGCTGATCTACGGCGAGATTCGGCACCACGAGATCGGCGCCCAGACCGCCGACCGCTTCCACCTGGGCGTGCAGCGCGCCATGGCGGCCCGCGCTCGGATTGGCGACGACCGGTTCTTCGACGTGCCGTTCCACGAGCTGGTCCGCGACCCGCTGTCGATGGTGCGCCGCATCCGGGGTCACTTCGGGCTGCAGAACCCGCCCGGCTCCAACGAGGCCATGGCCGCGTTCCTGGCAAACAAGCGCTCCGACGCGCGGGGAAAGCACGTCTACAGCCCGGCCCAGTGGGGCCTCGATCCCGCCGCCGTCCGCGCGCAGTTCGCCGACTACATCGATCGCTTCGACATCCAGCTCGAGGGGGCGTCGTGACCGTGGCTCTGGTGGTGCACGGGGGCGCCGGCGTCATCCCCCGCGGTCAACTCTCGGCCGGCGGGGAGGCCCGCCGCCGCGCAGTCCTGGCGCAGGCGCGAGACGCCGGCGCGGCCGTGTTGCGAGGCGGAGGGGCGGCCATCGACGCGGTCATCGAGGCCGTGCGGGTGCTCGAAGAGGCGCCCGAGTTCAACGCCGGGCGCGGGGCCGTCTTGAACACCCGCGGGCAGGCCCAGCACGACGCATCATTGATGTGCGGGCGGCGGCGCGGGTGTGGGGCGGTCGCAGCGGTCACGGGCGTGCGCAGCCCCATCCAGCTCGCGCGCGCGGTCATGGACCACTCCCCGCACGTGCTGCTGGTCGGCGCCGACGCCGTCGACTTCGGTCGTGACCAAGGCCTCGAGCTGCAGCCCGCCGCTTGGTTCGTCACGCCCGGCCGGCAGCGGCAGCTCGACCGGGCCCTCGAGCGACGCGCTGTGGTCCGCGACCATGACCTCTTCGAAGAGGAAGACGACCGGGCCGACGCCGCGGCGGGCGCCCGCTCCCCGGCCCCTGGCGACGGCGAGGGCGACGACGGCTCGCAGGGCACCGTGGGCGCGGTCGCCCTCGACCAGCACGGGCACCTGGCCGCGGCCACCTCCACGGGCGGCATGACCGGGAAGCTGCCTGGGCGCGTGGGCGACTCGGCCATCGTGGGGGCCGGCACCTGGGCCGACGACGCCACCTGCGCGGTCTCGGCCACCGGCCACGGGGAGGCCTTCATCCGGCACCACGTCGCCGGGCGGGTGGCCGACCTCATCGAGCTCTCCGGACTCGGCCTCGCGCAGGCGACCGCTCGGGTCATCTCCGAGCTGCCCGCAGAGTCCGGCGGCCTCATCGCCATCGACGCCCAGGGCAAGATCGCCATGCCCATGAATTGTGGGGGCATGTATCGGGCCTGGCTCAGCGGCGACGGGGCCACAGGCACCGCCATCTGGGAGGCAGATTGACGACCGCGCCCGGCGTCAGAGAGCCGCACCCACCTCGTCGAGGATAGCGCGGGCATCGGCGTCCTCTGCCACGAACGTGGAGAGAGGGAGCCGCTCCACCCACGGCCGGTCTTCGCTGCTCGCGAGCACGCCGCTGCGGGCCGTGAGCACCTCGCAGCCCTCCTTGGTGATGACCAGCGTGTGCTCGAACTGCGCGGTGAGCGACCGGTCGCGGGTCAGCGCGGTCCAGCCGTCGTCGAGGTGATCGACCTCGGCTCCGCCCAGGTTGACCATGGGCTCGATGGTGAAGGTCATGCCGGGCTTGAGCCGCACGCCCCGACCGGGCGTGCCGTAATGGTGAACGCTGGGGGGCCCGTGAAAGACCCGACCGATGCCGTGCCCCGTGTAGTCGCGCACGATGCTGCATCCCTTCGACTCGGCGTACTGCTGGATCGCCCAGCCGATGTCACCCAAGCGGTTGCCCGGGCGCGCCGCGGCGATGCCCAGCTCGAGACAGACCCGGCTGACCTCGGTGACGTGCCGCGCCATCGGCGAGGGCTCGCCGATGTAGAAGGTGGCGCTCGTGTCGCCGAAGTAGCCACCCTTGCGGGGAAAGATGCTGGTGACATCGACGTTGATGATGTCGCCGTCTCTCAGCGTCTGCGGGCCGGGGATGCCGTGGCAGATGACCTCGTTGACGCTCGTGCACACGCTCTTGGGGAAGCCCTTGTAGTTGAGGGGGGCCGGGATCGCGTCGTGGGCGAGGGTGTAGTCGTGCACCAGGGTGTTGATGTCTTCGGTGGTCATGCCCACGCGGAGGTGCTCGCCCACCATCAGCAACGTGTCGGCGGCGAGACGGCAGGCAGGGCGCATCGCCTTGATCTGACGGTGAGAGTGGATGACGGCTGAGGCCACGAGGCCCTCCAGGGTGGGGTCGGACCTGCCTCCTACCCCCCTGAAGCGGGGCGCGCAGCCCGGCACGCCGCCGAGTCCGGGTTACGGCCCCGGCCCTGCCCCCGAAGGTCCCATGCCTCGCAAGCCCCCGGTCCAGCTCGTCGCCGCCGACGCCGCCAAGCGCCCCTCCCGCGAGGAGGCCGAGCAGGCCGTCCGCACGCTGCTGCGGTGGACCGGCGACGACCCCACCCGAGAGGGGCTGCTCGGTACGCCGTCTCGGGTCATTCGAGCGTACGAAGAGTACTTCAGCGGCTACGGCGACGACCCGCTCGAGTTGCTGCAGCGCACCTTTGATGAGACCGACGGCTACGACGAGCTGGTGGTGTTGAAGGACATCCGCTTCGAGTCGCACTGCGAGCACCACATGGCCCCGATCATCGGCGTCGCGCACGTGGGGTACCTGCCGCGGGAGCGGGTGGTCGGCATCTCCAAGCTGGCGCGTGTGGTCGAGCTCTACGCCCGGCGGCTGCAGATTCAGGAGAAGATGACCGCCCAGATCGCCAACACGATTCAAGAGGGCCTCAACCCCCGCGGGGTCGCCGTGGTGATCGAGGCCACGCACGGCTGCATGACCATGCGCGGCGTGCACAAGCCGGGCACCACGCTCACCACCAGCCGCACCCTGGGGGCTCTGCAGGACGACCCGTCCCGCCGCCGTGAGTTCCTGGCCCACATCGGGCGCGGCTGAGCGAGCAGCGACGGTCAGGCTAAGGGCGCAGGCAGATCCGCCTGGAGGCCCCGTGAGTGAACCCGTCCGCTACGAGCTCACACCCGCCAACCCCGCCGCGCACCTCTTCGAGGTCGAGCTGGTGGTGGCGGACCCCGACCCAGCAGGCCAGGCGCTGGTCTTGCCCGCCTGGATTCCCGGCAGCTACCTCATCCGCGAGTTCGCCAAGAACGTCGTTCAGGTGCGCGCCCACGACGCCACGGGGCCCGTCTCGCTCACCAAGCGCGACAAGGACACCTGGGTCGCCGCCCCCTCGACCGGGCCGCTCACCATTCGCTACGAGGTCTACAGCTGGGACCTCAGCGTGCGCATGGCGCACCTCGACCGCACCCATGGCTACTTCAACGGCACCAGCGTGTTCTTGCGCGTGGTGGGCCAAGAGGACCGGCCGCACCACGTCCGAATCGGGCTGGGCCTCGACCCCGCCTGCCAGGGCTGGACCGTGCACACCACCCTGACTCGCCTCGGGGGCGCGCCCCACGCGCCGGGCCTCTTCTCGGCCGACGACTACGACGAGCTGATCGACCATCCGGTGGAGATGGGCACCCCTACGGTGTTCTCGTTCGTGGCCTGTGGCGTGCCCCACGAGGTCGCCATCACAGGACGCCACGACGCCGACACCGCGCGGCTCGCGCGCGATCTCACCGTCATCTGCGAGCACCACATCCGCTTCTTCGGTGAGCCCGCGCCCATGGCCCGGTACCTCTTCCAGGTCATGGTGGTGGGCGATGGGTACGGCGGCCTCGAGCACCGCGCCTCCACCAGCCTGATCTGCAAGCGAGACGACCTGCCGCGGGTGGGTGAAGACAGCGTGAGCGAAGGCTACCGGCGCTTCCTCGGGCTCTGTAGTCACGAGTACTTCCACACTTGGAACGTCAAGCGGATCAAGCCGGCCGTCTTCACCCCGTACGACCTCAACCGCGAAGGTCACACGACGCTGTTGTGGGCCTTCGAGGGCATCACCTCGTACTACGACGACCTGGGCCTCACCCGGTCGGGCCTGTTGCCCCAGACCGAGTACCTCGAGCTGGTGGGCCAGACCGCGACCCGGGTCATGCGCGGCAGCGGGCGGCTGAAGCAGAGCCTCGCCGACTCCAGCTTCGACGCGTGGACCAAGTTCTACCGACAAGACGAGAACGCCGTCAACGCAATCGTCTCGTACTACACGAAGGGCGCCCTCGTGGCCCTGGCCCTCGACCTCACCCTGCGGCAGCGGACCGACGGTCGGGTCTCCCTCGACGACGTCATGGCCGCGCTGTGGGCCCGCAACGGGAGACCCGGCGTCGGCGTGGCCGAGGACGGCATCGAAGCCATCGCCGCCGAGCTGTCTGGCCTCGACCTCTCCGAGTTCTTCGACCTCGCCATCCGCGGCACCGAGGACCCACCGCTCGCCGAGCTGTTGGCCGACTTCGGCGTGACGCTACACCTGCGCCCGGCGGACGGGCCCGACGACAAGGGCGGAAAGCCCGCGTCCACCGACCTCGACCTGCTGCACCGGCGAGGCTGGCTCGGCGCCGATGTCTCGGCCGCAGGCGGCGGCGCGAAGGTGGTCCGCGTCTACGATGGTGGCGCCGCCCAGGCGGCCGGCGTCAGCGCGGGCGACGTGATCATCGCGGCAGACGGGCTGCGGGCCAACGGAGACCTCACCAAACGCCTCGGGCGACGCGCGCCCGGCAGCCTCGTCGAGCTGCACCTGTTTCGCCGCGACGAGCTGCTCCAGCTCCCCGTCACGCTCACCGAGCCCCCTGCGACGACCGCCGTGCTCACCCTCGACCCGGAGGCCTCGGCCGAGGCGGTCGCCCGACGCGACGCATGGTTGGGCCGCTCGGCCGACGACTGAAGGCGCCAACCTCGATCAGACCCGAGGGCGCGGGCGGCGCAAGGCGAGCGCCTGACGCCCGAGCCGTCGCGCCAGGGTGAGGCACGCGGAGATGGCGTGCGACAGCGATCCAGCGTCGGCGTCACCCGGGAGCGCCACCTGCACGCCGTAGGCATCGATGATCGCCGATGGGTAGGGCTGGATCACAGCGAGCACGGCCTGGGCCACGTGGGGATCGACCAGCAGCGCGCGCAGCACCGCGGGATTCTGTCCGAAGACGCGGACTTCGTCGTCGAGGGGCGGGAAATCGAGCTCGACCAGCGGCACGTCGCCGTCTACCCGCTGGGCCCGGTGCATCACCCGGAAGTCTTGGGGCAGCCCCGCGGTCCACCCGACCTGCAGCACCGTGTGGCGACGCGGGCCATGCTCGGCGACGGTCGCGCGGACGTCGGCGCCATCAACCGTGCCCACCAGCAGAGGCGGCTGGCCCCCGCTGCCCAGGATGAGCTCGAGGCCCCACTCCGCGGCCACGCTCCGCCACTCTCGCGTGGCCACGGTCTCGACCCGCTCGGCGATGGAGACGGCGTGCTCCACCAGATCCTCGACCGCATCGCGGCAGGCCGCCTCGGGCTCGGCGCGCGTGAACATCAGCTCGAACTCGGTGAGCAACGAGCCGTGTCCTCCTTCGGTGAGCTCGGTGAGGAGCGGT
This sequence comes from Myxococcota bacterium, assembly GCA_040264415.1. Lineage (GTDB taxonomy): Bacteria > Myxococcota_A > UBA796 > UBA796 > UBA2385 > M30B51. The sequence goes on along the minus strand of JBDQIL010000046.1, from coordinate 187 downwards.
TGCACGTCCGAGCGGCGCACGAAGGCGCGCGCGACCGACGGGATCGCGCCCGAGATGGCCAGCGCCTCGTCGAGGTAGGGGTCGCCGATCTGGATGTCGTCGGCCGCGGCCACCCGCACCATGAAGGCCGGATCATGACGGATCCGAAGTCCTTCGGGGAGGCCACCGAGGAGGTGCACGGTCACCT
>JBDQIL010000045.1:0-10732 GCA_040264415.1 Myxococcota bacterium | reverse complement strand
GCTCGTCGCGCCTGAGGCCGCCGAGGTGCGCCTCCACGACGGCGCCCTGCAGCCCCTCCGCCCGCCCGACGCGGGGGCCTTCTACGCCCTGCGCCCCGGGCTCCACCTCGCCCTGTTCGACACCAACCCCCTCGCCGACGTCGAAGATCACCCCGACAAAGAGGGCAACGCCATCGACCTGGGCGGCCGGCCCGCGGGCGAGTGGGTGCAGGCCCTCCAGGCTGCGCTGGCGCTGATCGAGGCTGCGCTGCCCAGGTGGATGAGCGAGCTGCCCATCGCCCTGCGCCGGGTGGTGCCGGTGGGCTTCGAGCCGGAGCGCCACCTGTCGGCGAGCTACCGCGAGGCCCCCGGGCTCTGCTACCTCACGCTCCACCCGGATCCGCTCACCCTGGCCGAGGCCCTGGTGCACGAGACCCAGCACGGCAAGCTCGGCGTCGCCCTGCACCTCGACCCCATCCTGCACAACGGCCGCACCACCTGGACCCCCTCGCCGGTGCGCCCCGATCTGCGACCGCTCATGGGGGTGTTGCTGGCGGTTCATGCCTTCGTACCGGTGGCCGCCTTGCACGCCCGGCTGGTCGAGCGCGATCACCCGCTCACCCACACCGCCCGCTTCGCCGACCGACAGCGCGCGGTGCTGGCCGGAAACGCCCGGGGGCTGTCGCTGGTGGAGGACCTCGGGGAGCCGACCGCGCTGGGCGCGCGCCTCGTGGCCGATCTGCGCCGGCTGCACGACGCCACGGCCGCCCGGATCCCCGACCTGGCGCTCTCCGATTCGGCGCTGCCGCCCGGTTGATCCCCACAGTCGCTGTCTCATGTTCGGCCCTCTCGGAGCCGTTCCCCAGGGTGATCCCCCCTGGAGGCCGTACGGAGACCCTGATCGCCTGGCGCCTGGTCGTCGCCCTGAGCGGCTGGATGATGCTGCTGCAGCGCAACCTGACGCGCGCCCGCGCTGAGTTGGACCGACGCGCGGTCGAGCGCCGCAAGCTGCTGCTTCGCCTCGCCCACCAAAGCCGCTTGGTCACCCTGGGCCGGTCGATCGCCGAGCTCTCGCACGAGCTGCGATCGCCGCTGCAGCGGGTGAGCGCGGTCATCGACCTGGCCGACATCTCACCGCCCGAGCGCCACGCCCACCTCTTCGAGCAGGCCCGAGCGGCGGTCGACGAGATGACCGCGCGGATGGCGGCGATGCTGGGGGACGCGCGGGTCGGGGACGACGGCGAGTGCGCGCCGAGGGGCGCCATCGACCACGCCCTGTCGCTCCTGCCCGCCGAGCAGCGAGCCCGCGTCATCGTCTCCAATCCAGCGGTCTTGACGCCCGCCGCCATCGGCAGCTCGGCGTTGGGGCAGGTGGTCCACAACCTCGTCGCCAACGCTCTGCGCTGCGGGGATGGGGTCTGGGTGGAGGTGTCGGCCGGGGAGGGCGCGCTACAGGTCGAGGTGCACGATGACGGGCCAGGCGTGCCCGTCGACCAGCGCGGCGCCATCTTCGAGCCCTTCACCTCCACCCGCACCGATCGGGACGGCGCCGGTCTCGGGCTCTCGGTGGTACGGCGGCTGCTCCAGGACGCGCAGGGCCAAGTGATCGTGGCCGACAGCCCCCGAGGCGGCGCCCGCTTCTTGGTTCAGGTCCCCCTGGTACGCTCCGAGCATGCCCGAGCGGCCTGAACTCGACTACATCCAGCGCGCCCTCGACCCCGCCCTGACCGGGCTGCGGATCGAGGCCGTCGCCGTTCACGACCCGGTGGTGTTGCGCGTGGCTGTGCCGGGCGACCCCCGCGCGCTGCTCAGCGGTCGCGCGATCACGGGGGTGGCCCGCCGCGGTCACTTCCTCGTCTTTGGCCTCGACGGCGCGCCACCGCTCGAGCTGGCCATCCACGCCATGTTGGCGGGCCGCTTCACCCTCGACCGCCCCGGCGCGGGCCACACCGGCCACGCCAAGCTCACCCTGCGCCTCTCCGACGGCCGCGAGCTGCGGTACCGCGACAGCAAGCAGATGGGCAAGGTCTATGTGCTCGACCCGGCGAAGCGGGCGGCGGTCCCCCAGCTGGGCTCGGTGGGCATCGACGTGCTGTCGGCCGCGTTCACCCCAGCGGCCTTCGCGGCGCTCGCCAAGAAGCGCCGCGACCAGGTCAAGCTCTTCTTGATGGACAAGGCCGCCCTCGACGCGATGGGCAACGCCTACGCCGACGAGGCCCTGCACCGGGGCGGGGTGCACCCCAAGGCCCGCGTGCGCGAGCTGTCGGCCGACCAGCTCGAGCGCCTGCGCCAAGGCATCGTGGCGGCGCTCTCCGAGGCGGCGGCCGAGGTCGAGCGGCGGCAGCCGCCCATCGACGAGAAGGTGCGGGACTTCTTGGCGGTGCGCAACCGGAAGGGCGAGGCCTGCCCCGCCTGTGGCGACACGGTGCGGGTGGTGGGAGTGCGCGGCCACGACGCCTTCTTCTGTCCGACCTGTCAGCCAGACGCGAAGGGTCGCGGCTTCATCGATTGGCGCAAGGCGAAGCGCTGACCGCCCCGCCCTCGGTCACGGGGCGCCGCAGACGTGGTCGTTGCAGACCGCCGGGAAGCTGCAGTCGTCGTCGGTGGCGCAGGCGTTGGGGCCGCACACCGCCGCGGGGCTGCCCAGGGCGGTGATGCAGGCCGCCGACTCGATCTCGTCGTTCGCGGCCGCCGCGCAGTCCGTGGCCGCCAGGTGCTGCGCGCACTCGAGGTCGTCGGGGTCGCAGGCGCGCCAGTTGTGGTCGCCGCAGGTCGAATCGCTGGCGGGATCACAGGTGCGCATCACCTGCATCATGCCCTCGTCTTCGTGGGTGAGCTTGTGGCAGTGGAAGACGAAGGCGCCGGTGAAGGTGTTGTACTCGGTGACCAGGTCGACCTTGCGGTTCAGGTTCACCAGGTAGGTGTCGCGCCAGTGGGGGAACGGCACCGGGTCGAAGGGGTTGGGCTCGGGGCAGGCCAGGAAGGGGTTGATGTGGATGTGGAAGGGGTGGCCGTCCACGCTCGCCCCCACCCGCCAGTGCTCGACCGCGCCCAGCGGCAGGTCGCGGTCGTAGGGGTACCGCTCCCGGTCGGTCTGCCCGAAGTTCTTGCAGTTGACGTTGTAGTTCTGGCAGCCGCAGGGGTCGGGGTCGTCGACGGTGGCGATGCCCACCTGCAGGATGGAGACCTGGTCGATGACGGCGGGGTCGCTGATGGCGGCGGCCGCCGCGCACCGGGCGTCGGCCGAGACGCCGTCGACCTCGGTGCTGGGGGCCACCGCGGCGAGGTCGGCGGGGTCGGGCCCCTCGGTCTCGGTGGGCTCGCCGGCGTCGGCGGCCACGTTCAGGATGGCCACCACGTCGCCGTCGGCGAACAGGCCCACCAGATCGTCGTCGGTGGGGGCCTCGGTCGGGCTCGACGGCGCGTCATCGCCCTCTTGCAGGAAGCGGCCCGCCACGAGGCACCAGGTGTCTCCGTCCACCAGATCGGCGCCGCCCACCACGGCCTCGATGCGGTAGCCGGGCGACATGAACCAGAAGTCCGAGGCGAAGGTCTGCGGCATGGTGATGCCGTCACGGGCGTACTGCGTGATCGGCAGCGTGTCCTCGGGCTCGACCGACCAGCTCGAGCAGTCCGAGTCGCTGCCGCGGTGCAGGCCCATGAAGACCTCGTCGAGGAAGCCTGCGTGGATGATCCGCCACCGCTCCACCTGGCCCGGCGGGGTGACCATGCGGGGGCGCCGCATGCCGTTGATGACGTTGAGCTGCGGCGCCAGGGTGTCCCCCAGCACGCTGAAGTCGTTGAAGGTGAGGGTGTCTTCGGTGCACGCCACCCCCTCTTCGAGCGGCGCGAAGCCGTTGATGGAGATCGGCGGCGTGGAGAACACCATCACGCGCTCGCGGGCGTCGGCGATCCCCTCCACCTCGTCGAGGGGGCCGCGCAGCAGCATCGCGCCCGCCGCGCCCGAGCCCTCCTGGATGGCGGTCGTGCCGTGGATGTGCGGGTGGTACCAGTTGGTGCCCTCGTGGTGGGTGTGGTCCTCGTCGATGTCGTAGCGGTGCTGGTGGCCCTCGCCCGCCTCCACCACAGACAGCACGTCGTCGGAGAAGAAGCACGTGTCGTTGGAGGGGTCGCCGTCGTCGGTGGGCGCGCACTCGCGGCAGGACAGGGCGCCGTCGGCCTCGCAGCCGCCCCCGTTGGCGAAGTCGGGCTCGACGTGTCCGCCGTGAAAGTGCAGGTTGGTCTTGTTGAAGTCGTAGACGTGGGCGCACTCGCCGCCCTCGTCGTCCACACAGGTGCAGGCGCCGTGGTCGTCGTGGCTCGGCGTGCACTCGGCGCCGGTCGAGTCGGTGCAGTCGCAGGCGCCGCCCTCCAGGGACTGGTTGTCGATCTGGCTGAATTCATTGACGATGTTGACGCGCACCTTGCGCTCGGTCTCGCCGTCGCGGGCGTCGATCTCGATGGTCGGCCCGGGGTAGCTGCCGTTGTAGGCGCGCACGCAGTGGCGCTGCCCGTTCAGGGTGACCTCGGCGGGGCCGAAGGTCAGGGTGTGCACGCCGTCGGCGTCGGGCTCGAGCAGCGGCGGGTTGGCGAAGGTCTCGGTGACGCACGATCCGTCGGCCAGCTCGATGTCGGCGCATTCCGTCCCGTCGGCGCCGTCGGCGCCGTCCGACCCGTCGGCGCCGTCCGACCCGTCGGCGCCGTCCGACCCGTCGGCGCCGTCGGTCGCCTCGACGGTGGGGTCGGTGTCGGTGGCGTCGGTCGGGCCCGCCTCGGGGGAGCAGGCGACGCCAAGCGAGAGAAGCAGGGACAGAGAGCGCATCACAAGGACCTCCATGGGAAGCCAGAGCCTACTGGCTCGAGGGCCTCGCCCAAGGGTCCACATGTGGCCATGAGGGGGCGCAACTTCAGCCAGGGACCCCCGCGCGCCCCCGGCCGCAGACCGAGGTGTGCGCCCACCGCGGCCTCCTGCAGCGTGCCTACTCCTCGTCGAAGTGGATGATCCCGTCCGGCCCCACGGTGTAGCCGGGGTCGGGGTCGGGCTCGGGGTCGGGCTTGGGGCGCGGCTCGTCCGTGCCGCGGATCCAGCTCCAGGCGGCCCCTGCGGCCTTCCCCGCGCCCTCTCCTGCGGTGCGGAAGAAGCGGCCCACGGGCTCGGTCGCGTCCTTCGCGCCCTCGGCGTAGCTGCCCATGGCCTCCTTCCACGAGCCCCCCTCGGCCGGCGGCGGGTCGTCGCCGCGGCTGGGGTAGTCGCCGTCGAGCACGGCCTGGTAGGCGCCGCTGTCGATCCATCGGTCGAGCTCGCGCAGTCGCAGCACGGGGAAGGGGTGCGACCGGTTCAGGAGCGTCAGCATCTTGATGACGCCGTCGAGCATGCCGCCCTCCTCTTCGTAGCGCCGGGCCTGCTCGCGGAAGGCGTCGATGTTGGCGCCGTCACCCACCCCGCCGGCCACGCGCAGCAGGGCGGCGCGCACCGTGTCGGGGTCTTGGCAGGCGAGCAGGCTCGCCCGGTCGGCCGACAGCTCGCTCTTGCGGTCCCACTCGAGCAGCGCGCCGACCACCGCGAGGAGCGCCAGCCCCGTGAGCGGCATGCGCAGTACCAGGGTCCCGCCCTTCAAGAGCAGCCGCAGCATGGTCTTGTAGAGCACGTGCTCGGAGAGGATGTGGCCGACCTCGTGGGCGATGACCACCCGCAGCTGTTCGTCGCTGAGCAGCTGCACCGTGCCCGAGCTGAGCACGATGAAGGGGTCGTCCATGCCCACCGCGCCGGCGTTGATGACCGGGTTCTGGCTGATGTACAGCCCGTAGCGGCGCGGCGCGTCGAGCACGTCGAGCACCTCGCTGTAGATCTGGTGGATGCGGGGGAACTGGTCGGGGCCGACCTCGACCGCCGACCCCAACGTGATCATGCGCAGGGGGCGCTCGCTCATCAGGCTCATGACCTTGCGCACGACGAGGTCGAAGCCGGGCACCTTGCGCAGCGACTCGAGGGCGGCGCGGTCGGCGGGGTGCTCCCAGGCGCGGGAGGAGATGTCGGGGAAGCGGGTGCGCGGCGTCACAGGGGCTCCGGGGGCGGATCGTGCTCGACCTAATCACGGGGGCCGAAGTTGAAACCCTGGGCGCAAGGCGGGCATCCTCGGCGGCATGACCCCGCGACGCCTCCTCCGCTCCGCCCTCCTCATCCTCCCCGCGTCGGTGGCCTGCTCCGACCCCTGTCCGGCGGGCTCCAGCCGCGCCGACGACGGGCTCTGCTACCAGGGGGCGGGGGCAGGAGACTCCGGCGATCCCTCGGCGTCCGACGGCGGCGATGGCGGCGATGACGCAGACGGCGGCGATGGCACCGATGGCTGGGATCCCTCCGACGGCTTCGCCGAGGGCGACCCCATCCTGCAGACCTACCGCCAGGGCTCGGAGGCCCCCAGCGGCCCCGACGGCCTGGTCGAGTGGACCGACGCCGCCATGATCGACAGCCGCTTCGCCATCACGGTGGGGCAGGGGGGCTGGCAGATCGTCGACCTCGACACGGGCGAGCAGGTGGCCCGAAGCCCGGCCCCGCGGGGCTACCGCGTCGACTCCGACGGCTCGATGGCCGGCATCACCACGCGGCAAGGCCAGGTGCTGCGCATCGACGTGTCGGACCCCACCAACCCCGTCGAGCTCTCGCCGGTCTTCATGGGCGGCGAGGCCGCCAACGAAGACGTCTCGGTCGATGGCGGAAACATGCTGGTGGGCTGGACCACCGAGGGCGCGGTCTTCTACGACAGCACCGGCATGAGCGTCGCCACCATCCCCGCCAACCACGCCTTCGCGGTGGGCCTGTCGGGCGACCGCGCGATCGTCACCGACGGCGACCAGGTGGTGCTGTGGGACGTCACCAACCCGGCCTCGGCCGTCGAGCTCGACCGGGCCACCACCGCCGGCGAGGGGCGCGACGTCGACTTCGACGGCGGCCGCCTGCTGGTGGGCATGGGCGGCTACGGGGTCGATGTCTTCGACGTCGTAGACGACACGCTGGTGGCGAAGGGCAACCTGTCGATGCCGGGCTCGGCCTTGAGCGTGGCCCTCGACGGCGAGTACGCGTGGGCGGCCACCTGGGAGACGGTGGTGCTCGCCTGGATTGGCGGCGACGAGCCGGTCGTGCTCGGTCACCAGGACAGCAGCCAGAGCGCCTTCGGCGTGGCCGCCCGCGACGGCCGGGCGGTGGTGGCCGACTGGTTCTTCGCGACCATGCTCGAGCAGGTGCCGGGCGTCGCCGGCCCCGAGCTGGTGCTGGCCGAGAGCCACTACTTCCAAGAGCCGGGCGAGCCCATCGTGGTGCCGGTGCGCAACGGCGGGCTCTTCGACCTCGACGTGAGCTTCGAGATCCCGGACGGCTTCTCGCTCGAACCGTCCGAGCTCACCCTGGGGGCCGGCGAGCGGGCCAACGTGCTGGTCACGCCGCCCGCCGACCTCGACCGCGAGCGCACCGAGGTCACGGTCACCACCAACGACGCCGACGAGCCGTCGCCGGTGATCAAGCTGCAGCTGCCCTTCGCCGACATCGGCAGCTACCACGACGAGATGTCGCTGCAGGGCTTCCAGCTCCCCGACACGGGCCTCGAGACCTACACCCTGTCCGACAACCGCGGCAAGGTGACGCTGCTGGTGTACTGGGCGCTGTTCTGACCGGTCTGCAGTCTGGAGGTTCCAGACGTCCAACAGAGCATCAGCGCCGCCTACAGCCCCGACGACGTGGCGGTGTGGCTGGTCAACTCCGAAGACTCGGTGGACGACGTCGAGCGCTTCTTGCGCGGCGCCGACGTGACCCTTCCCAACCTCTTCGACACCACCGGCTCGTGGTACCGCAGCTACGACCGTCGCTCGACCGACGGCAGCTACGCGCCGTACCCGTTGCAGGTGCTGGTCGATCAAGACGGCCGCATCCAGTACATCGCCACCCAGTACGACGCGGGCGCGATGCGCGACCGCATCGACGCGCTCCTGGCGGAGTAGCGCGGCCCCGGAGGGCGGGGTCGCCAGCCCGCTACGGCACCACGAAGCGCACCCGCGGCCCCACCTGCACGTGCAGCTGGTGGGCCTGGGTGCGCACGAAGTCGCCGTCCATCATGAAGGGCAGCGGCTGGTCGGCCTCGATGGTGAACGCCCGCGCCACCTGATCGTAGACGTCTTCGGGGCGGTTGTAGGGCTTGTTCAGGTAGACCCGGTGGAGGCCACGGATCACCGGCAGCGGGCCGCACGGAAACCCGAGCACGTGCACGTGGTCGGGGTGGGCCTTGGCGGCGTGAAACAGGCGGAAGCCCAGGCCCAGGTCGTTGACCGTGGCGGCGGCGATGGCGGCGTAGCCGTCGGGGGCGTGCCAGGCCTCGCCGTCGACCGTCACCCGGTGGGGGTCGCGGGCGAAGAGCTCCGTTGAGAAGCGGGTGCCCAGGATCGACGAGAGGACCGCGCGCGACAGCACCTTGACCGCCTTCACCGGGCCGGTGGTGCCGCCTGCGTAGTAGGCCTCCATGAAGCGGCTGAGCACGCCCGTGCCGAACAGGAAGCCGCTGGCCTCGCCGTGGTTGATAACCAGCACGTTGCGCTCGACCGTCTTGAGCGGCGCGTCGGACTGCCAGGCATCGACGATGTGGCCGAGGAAGGGCTTGGCGGCCATCTTCAGGCCGATGTTGCGGCTGATGGTGTTGACCGTGCCCGAGCGCAAGATGGCGATGGGCGGCAGCTGCACCTGGGTGAGCGCCCGGCCGGTCTTCCCGGCGCCGTAGACCCGCACCACCGCCGACATGACCTTGTGCAGGGTGCCGTCTCCGCCGTTGACACACAAGATGTCGATGTCGCGCTCTCGGAACTGGCGGACCGTGTCTTCGAGGTGGTCGAGGTCGGGCGGCTGGGCAAGCTCGCCTTTGTCGCCCAGCACCCACGCGAGCCGCTGGAGCAGCTGCGGGTTGCGGCGGTTGCGCCCGCTGCGGGGGTTCGAGAGGACCGCGATGCCGCCCATCATGCCGCTCCGGTCGATGCGGGGGTGTCGCCGAGGGCCGCCGCGAGCTCGGCGCCCCGGCCGAAGAGCCCGAAGGCCCCGCCGGTGTGCCAGAACAGCGCCCGCTCACCCACGCTGTCTGGGTCGTGGGTGATGGCGTGCTCGAGGGCGCACCAGGTCTTGCCCGTGTAGACCGGGTCGAGGAGGATGCCCGTCTCGCGGGCGAAGCGCGCTTGGGTTCGCAGCTCGGCGGGCGTGGCGAGCGCGTAGCCCCGGCCCTGGTGGCCCTCGCGGACGTCCCAGGTCTCGGGGCCGGGCGGTCCGAGGCGGTGCCCCCAGGCCGCCGCGTCGGCCGCGATGGCCTGCACCCGCGCCCGGAACGTGGCTCGGTCGTCGCAGACGGCCACGCCCACCACGCGGGTGTGGGGCAGCCCGATGGCGAGGCCGGCCAGCGTGCCGCCCGACCCCACGCCGCACCACACGCTGTCGAAGGTCGCGCCGGCTGCGGCGGCCTGGTCGCGAAGCTCGTGGGCCGCCTCGACGAAGCCGAGCGAGCCGAGCGCGTTCGAGCCCCCCTCGGGCACCACATAGGGCCGCTCGCCGCCCGCCCGGCAGGCCTCGGCCATCTCGGCGAGGATGGCGTCTCGATGGGCGTAGTCGGCGGCGCTACACCAGCGCACCTCGGCGCCGAGGACGGCATCGAGGAGGAGGTTCCCGTCGAGGTCGCTGGGGCGGGGTGGGGTGCCCCGCAGCAGCAAGACGGGCCGCAGCCCGAGCTGGCGCGCGGCGATGGCCGTGGCCCGGCAGTGGTTGGACTGGATGCCGCCCGTGGTGAGCACCGTGGTGGCGCCCTGGGCCACGGCGTCGGCCAGCAGCCAGGCCAGCTTGCGCACCTTGTTGCCGGACAGCCCGAAGCCGGTGCGGTCGTCGCGCTTCACCCACACATCCACCCCGAGGCGGGCCGAGGGGCGGTCGAGGCGCCGCAGGGCGGTGCCGCGGTGGTCGAGGTCGAGGGGCGTCACGGTGGGGTGCAGCATGCCGCGGTCCTATCTGCGTGCCACCGAGGCGGCCCGGTCAGCGGCGGCGACCCGTCACGTCCTCGAAGCGGATGACCACGGCGCCGTCGGCGCTCTCGCGTCGAGTGGTGAGCCGCAGGCCCGCCACGTCGACGGGCGCGCTCCAGGCGAAGGCGCCCTCGCGCCCAGACTGCAGCCGAAACCGCCAGCCGGTCACGGCGCGGGTCTGGGGGTCGACCGACAGCACGTACCGGTCTCCCGGGGTCAGGCCCACACCGTCGAAGGTGAGCACGAGGTCGTCCCCCTCGACCGACGTGCGCACGCCCGGGTCGGTGACCTTGCAGGGCGCCATCAGCCAGTACTGGTCGTTGATGAAGGCGCCCCATGCGGCCTGGGCGTCGTCGGCGGAGACGCCCGGAGCCACCGCGCCCCAGGCGGGGTCGCCGTCGGCGGGGACGGGCGGCCCGAAGGGCAAGGTGACGGTCTGGTCGCCGCGCGTGACCGCCACGGTGCCCGCGGCGGGCGACCACACGTGCCGCCGCCGGGCCACCTCTTCGCCGCCCTTCTCCGCGACGAAGGTGAAGGCCAGCTCGCTGACCGGGTCGAGGTCGCCGCACCGCGCCGCGACCGCTCGCGCCAGGGCGTCGGGCTCGGGGCTCGCGGTCGCGGTGGCCAGCGTGAGCAGGGGGATCAGCATGGGGCCTCCGGGGGGCATGGGACCGCCTACCCCGTCTTGGGCGCGTTACCTCGCGGCCATGAAGCT
>JBDQIL010000044.1:0-10735 GCA_040264415.1 Myxococcota bacterium | reverse complement strand
GCCCTCCCGCGGCGCTCCCCTCGCTGACGGTGGAGCCGCCGTCACCCAACGACCGCGCGCTGCCCCCGGGCTTCCACCTGCGCCGGCCGGTGGCCGTTGACGCGCCCGCCACCCCCACCACCAACCGCCTCGACAGCCAGGTGGTGTGCATCTTGGGAGAGGGGCCCTTCGCGGTGGCCTTGCGCCTCGAGGCCCTCGACCGCGGCGCCACGCGCGAGGGCAGCCCCGACGTCGTCATCGACGCGTCGGCCGCCGTGGTCGATGGCTTCGCCTTGGCCCGCGGCCTCGACACCGCCCGCCCTGCCGTCTGGATCTGCGCCACGCGCTTGGGCGCCGACCCGAGCTGGGTCGACCCCGAGGTGGGCCTGGTGCACGGCGCCCGCGCCGGCTTCGCCAAGGCGCTCGGCCGGGAGTGGGAGCGCACCGACGCCCGGGTCGTCGACACCAACCCCACCCTCAAAGACGACGAGGCCGCCCGACTCGTGCTCGACGAGGTCGGCATCGACGACCGCCAGGTCGAGGTCTTCGTAGACGGTGATCGCCGCCGCGCCGTGGCGCTGGTGCTCGAAGACACCCCCTCCGCCGACACCCCGCTCCCCGACGGCGCCGTGGTGGTGCTCACCGGCGGCACCCGCGGCATCACCGCCCAGGTCGCCCTCGAGCTCGCCCGCCGTGGCCCCGTGCGCCTCGCGCTGCTCTCGCGCACGCCACCCGGAGACGTCCCGCTGAACGAGAAGGCAGCAAAGGTCGACATCAAAGCCGATCTAAAGGCGGCTGGAGAGCGCGCCACCCCCGCACAGGTCGAGGCGCGCCTGCGGCGCCTGCGGTCGGCCGAGGAGGCCCGCCAGACCGTCGCGCAGCTCACCGCCCTGGGCGCAGAGGTGCGCTTCTACCGGGTGGACATGGCCGACGAGGGCGCCGTCCGAGACACGCTGCAGCGGGTCCGCGACGAGCTCGGCCACATCGACGGCGTGGTGCATGGCGCCGGCGTCGAGATCAGCCGCCTCATCGCCGACAAGGGTGACGAAGAGTTCGCCCTGGTCTACGACGGCAAGGCCCGCGGCGGCATGGCCCTCGCGCACAACCTCGAGCGGGTGGCCTGGTTCGTCAGCATGGGCTCGGTGGCCGGCCGCTTCGGCAACCCGGGCCAGGTCGACTACGCCGCCGCCAACGAGGCGATGGCCCGCGTCTGCCTGAGCCGACCGCGATCGCTGCATGTCGATTGGACCGCCTGGGCCGACACCGGCATGGCCGTGCGCGGCGGCATGGCCCACCTCTTGAGCGACCGCGGCGTGCAGATGATCCCGGCGCCCGCGGGCGCCAGCCTGCTCGTCGATCTGGTCACCCAAGGCGTCACCGGAGAGGTGGTCGTGGCCGGCCGCCTGGGCGACCTCGGCCTGAACGCCCGACACCCCCTGCTCGACCGGATCGACTTCGACGGCCCCGCCCTCATCGGCGAGGTGGTGCTGAGGGCCGGCGACCCCGAGCTGGAGTGGCTGCGTGACCACAGCATCGACGGCACGCCGGTGCTGCCCGGCGTCATCGGCCTCGAGCTGATGGCCGCCGTGGCCGCCGAGCTGGTGCCGGACCAGCCCCTGGTGGGGGCCGAAGAGGTCTCCTACGACGCGCCCGTCAAGGTGCACCCCGGCAGCCCCGTCACGGTGCGCGTGCGCGCCGAGCGCGACGGAGACGACGTGGTCTGCACCCTGTCGTCGGAGCGCACCGCCCGCACGGGCCGCGCCCTGCTCGCCGACCACTTCTCCGCGCGCGTCCGCTTCGGCGACCCCGACCTGCTGCCCGCGCTGCCGCCCGCCTTCTTCGAGGAGCACCCCATCGACCAGGCGGCCATCTACCGCCGCTTCTTCCATGGGCCGGTCTTCCAGGTGTTGGAGGAGGCCGAGGCCGTCTTCGCGCAGGGCGTGGTGGCGACCGGTCGGGTCGACCACGGCCCCATCGGTCGGCGCCTCCGCACCGCGCCGCTCATCCTCGAGGCCGCCTTCCAGGCCGCGGGGCTGCACCGCATGGTGGTGGACGGGGCGATGGCCCTGCCCGCCGGCATCGACCTGCTGCGCCTCGACACCGCGCCCGCCGACCGCGCCGAGCTCAGCGTGGTGGTGCACCGCCGCGGCGACCGCTACGACGTCGATGTGGATGGACCGTCCGGCTCGGTGCTGCGGGTCCGGGGCCTGCGCCTCATCGACACCGGGCCGCTGCCCGACGGCGACCGGTTCGAGGCGCCCGAGGGCGGCTGGCCCGAGGCGATGCTGGCCCGCGCCGTGGCCGATGGCGCAGGCGGCCCGTCGGCGCTGCTCGCCGAAGAGGCCCGCGAGATCGCGGCCCGCGGCACCCCCCGCCGTCAGGCAGACCGCACCGCGGGGCGCCGAGCCGCCCGCGCCGCCGTCTCTGCGCTCACCGGCTGGACCGGCGCCGAGTTCCGCGTCACGTCCGCCCAGACGGGCCAGCCCCTGGTCTCAGCACCGGCTCTCCGCCCGCCGCGGGTGTCGGTCACCCACACCGACGGCGTCGGCTGGGCCGTCGCCACGCGCCGCGGCCACCCGGGCCTCGACGTCGAGGCCGTGGCCCTCCGGCCCCCGAGCTTCGCGGCCACCTGGTTCACCCCCGGCGAGCAGGCGGCCACCGCCGGCGACCCCTGGGCCGAGACCGCCACCTGGTGCGTGAAAGAGGCCGTGATGAAGGCCCTGGGGCTGGGCATGGCGCTGCACCCGCGCGACATCGACGTCACCCTGCGTGGCTCGCACGGGGCGGCCGTCCGGCTCACCGGACAGGCCCATGACGCCTGGCAGGCGCTGGGCGGCGGGCCCCTCACCGTGCAGGTGGGGGCGCTCGACGGCCGGGTGGCCGCGGCCGCCTTGCTCGCCCCCGGCAGCGCGGTCGCCCCGCGCCGGGCCCGCACGGCCTGAGCGCCCCTCGCGGGTGGCGTGCGGGGAGCGGCGCGGTCCAGGGGTCAATAGGCACTGGAGACCAACACCTGGTACGACACCGCGTTGCGGGCGAAGGGGTAGAGCTGCAGCTGGTCGGGGTCGTTGATGTAGAGGGAGAACCGGAGATCGGCGTCGTCGAAGCGCCCCCCCCAGCGCCACGCGACCGCTCGGCAGCGTCGCGGGGCCGTTGCCTTGGGCCCAGGCTGCAGGGGTCGTGACCACGCCGCCTTGCACCAGCAGCATCACGCCCTCCTCCCGATCCGAGCCGTCCCGCCGCGGATGAAACGCTCGCGTGTGCACCCCCGCGGTGAGCTCCGAGATCGCGGGCGATGGGGCGATTCGATAGCGCGCGTTGAGGTCGAAGACGCCGCCCAAGCTCTGCTGGTTGATCCGCCCGACCCGCAGCCGCTCGACCACCCGCTCGGTGTCCGACAGGCCCATCAAGAAGAACGGGACGTCTTGGTAGGCCAGACTGAGCATCCCGAGCCCTTCACTCGCGCTGCTCAGTGACGCGGGATCGAGCCGATCGAAGCCGCCCTCGAAGACCGTCCCCGTGTCCGGCCGAACCGCAGCGAAGACGTAGGAGCCCAAGACCTCTTCGCTGGCCTGGAGGTACGCGCCCTTGCTGGAGAGGTAGGCGGCCGAGGCGTGGACGCGGTCGAGCTCGAGCGTCGCCCCGCCCATCCACTCGAGCCGGGTGGACGAGAAGTCGTTGGTGCTCTCCAGCGGCCCCTTGGTGAGCAGATCGAGGGGGCCCGCCAGCACAGAGGCGCCCAGCACATAGGCCGGTGCCACAAAGCTGGTCATCAGCAGCCGCGTGAACTGATCGCCGTAGGCCGGCGCCGCCCAGGTGAAGCTGGTGGCGTAGAACAGGCCGACCGGGCCGTTCTTGAAGACCATGCCGACGTTCGCCGCTTGCAGGTCGAGCGGCTTGCTGGCGGTGCGCCACTTCGCCTCGCAGTCGTCCGGGTACTGCAGGGCCTTGGGGTGGTGCACCACGAGCTGTGCTGCGCCATAGGTCACGTTGAGGTCGGTGGAGACCCCCATGACCCAGTCGCTGTCACCGAGCTCCCACATCGCCCCCTCGTCCACGCTGGTGAGGTACCGGTTGGCAAAGGACGACGCCGAGTAGGTGTTGGCGTTCGCCTGAATCGCCTCGCCCGCGTTGCGCACGCCGGCGGTCCCCGAGATCGGCCACGGGTCTGCGCAGTTGGTGCCCTCCGGGGCGAATTCCGACTCCTGGGCCCAGGCGACGCCGGAGACGCCCCACGCCGCCACGAGGCCCAACCGCAGCGCACTCATCGGGCACCGTTGGGTTGGGCGACCCACGCGCAGGCGTCCGACACCGACATCCACTGCGACAGGTCATCGCCGTAGGCAGCGGCCGTCTCGCAGGAGAGGTCGGCGATGCGCTCTGCTCAGGCGTAGAGGTCTTCGGGGTTGAGGCCCGCCGCCTGGTCTTCAGCGGGCGTGTGCGGGATGCAGGTGTAGGTCTCCGCGAAGTCCTCGTAGCGAGCGTTCGCGAGCGCCCGGTCGCCGCTTCACTCCTCCGTCACATAGGCGATGGCGTAGCCAGCCTCCAAGCAGGGCTGCTCGGGGGGCAGCTCCTGTATGGCCGGACAGCCGGGCAAGCCCGTCAGCGCCAGCGAGACCGGGAGCAGCACCGTGGCCCTCACTCGACCACCACCCGGGGGAAGTCGTCCCCGAGGATGAGGTAGACGAAGTCGAGCTCTTCAGCCGTCTTGCGCACGAGGTACACGGCTCCAAGCTGCCCCTGAAAGGCCTCATCGGACTCGCGCTCGACCGTCCCGAGGGAGACCCGGGAGCAGTCGTCGGGGATGGCGAAGACCTCGACGGTCGAGAGCGTCCGGTTCTCCACGTCAAAGCCCTCGTCTTCGCCGGAGATGCCGCTGCTGCAGGGGACCTCGGTGCTGTCGTAGATGCTGAAGACTTGTGATTCGCCGCTGTCACCGTCGGTGCCGTCCGTGCCGTCGGTGCCGTCCGTGCCGTCCGTGTTCGCTGCCCCTCCCGTCCACTCGGGGACGTACAGCTCACCGACCGTGCAGGCCAGGAGCAACATCGGAAGCAGGAGGGCAGACAGCTCGTCTCCATGCAATGGCGAGAGCAGGGCACCTCGGGGCCGCCAATCTACCACGGCGCTGGCCGCTGGCCCGCGCGTTCTTCGCAGCGCAGCGAGGCCAGCGCCTGACTGAACCGAGGCCGTCGTGCGGAGGGTGCGACGGGCCGTCCGAGCGCGGACCGCTGCGGGGTTCACCGGCGCCGCCGCATGGCGGCGAGGCATGAGGCACGCCCGGACCGACGCCAACGGACGCCGCGACGGGCGCGTGGTCGGGATCGTCCTCCAAGCGGGCCTTCGGCGATGGTTGACTCAAGGCCCGGTCTCGAAGCTCCGGCCCGGAGCCGACCGCGGTGGTCGGGGCGCGCGCGCTGGTGGAGCCGTCCGCAAGGTGCGTTCGCACCGCGCCGGGCCCGCACGGCCTGAGCCCTACTGGTCGATGTGGAGCACCCGCGCCACCAGGTCGTTGAGGAACACGCCGCCCGGGTCGATGTCCTCGCGCACTGCCAGGAACTTCTCGACCGCCTCGCCGCGGTCGCCGTGCAGCCGCGCGATGTGCTCGGGGTCCCACCACTGCTTCGCCCAGTGCGGACGCCCGTCGAAGTCGCGGAGCATCCGGGCCTCGATCTCGCGGTAGAAGCGCCCGCTGTCGGCCGCCTTCACGCTGGTCGCCGCCTCGATGTAGCAGCTGTCGCGCCCCAAGGCGGGCGACAGGTAGGCCTCGCTGCCCTTCACGAAGCGCATGTGCACGATCATGTTGATGGGCATCATGCCGTCGCGGCGGTACTGCTTGATGGTGTCCTCATAGAGCTGAAAGGCCTCGACGCTGCGCTCGATCGGGACGGCCCAGCCCGAGTCCTGCACCGGGTGGTACGAGAACAGGTAGTGGGCCGCGTCGATGGGCGACTTCACGTCTACGTGGGGGCCCATGCTCCAGGCCACCAGCCGAGTCTGCACCGGCGTGAGCCAACGGAAGCCGTGGTCGATCAAGAAGACCAGGATGGCGCCGAAGACCCACTCCCCCACGAACTGGAAGAGCTGGTCACGGATCCGCTGGCGCCAGCCGTAGTCGATGGGCTGGTCGGTCTCGTCCCAGGTCATCACCGAGCAGATGTCGGTGAACGGGAACCAATACACGCTGAGGGCGTCGTGCTCGCTCACCCACCGGTCGAGCTGGTCGAGGACCGTCGCCACGTCGTACTGCTCGACCGCCGACCGCATCACCCCGCCCTCTTTGCACTGCAGCGTGATGGTGTGCACCAGCCCCAGCGCGCCCAGGCTGACCCGGGCCGCGCCCAGGGCGGCGGGGTCGGACGCGTCGATGGTGCGCGCCTCCCCGTCGCCGTCTACGAAGGTCACCGCGACGATGTTGTCGGAGAAGGTGGCGCTCGCCATCCCCGTGCCGTGCGAGCCGGTGGCCGCGAGCCCCCCGATGGTCACCGACTTGATGGCCGAGGTCGAGGGGATCCACCAGCCGTGTGACCACGCATGGGCGATGGCGCGGTCGAGCCGCATCCCCGCCTCCACCGTGATCTGCTTCTCGGCGAGGCTCACCCCGACCAGCCGGTCGAGGTGGGACAGGTCGACCATCACGTCGGGGGAGGGCGCCAGCCTCATCCAGGAGTGGCTCGACCCGAAGGCCCGCACCCGCTGCCCGGCGGCCTTGGCCTCGCGCACGATCTCCTGCAGCGCCGCCATCGACGACGGCCGACGCTTCTGAAGGGGCGTGGCCTTCTGGTTGCCCATCCAGTTTCGCCAGCGGTTCTTGGGGGTCCACCCCAGCCAGTCGATGGCCATGCGCCGCGTCGAGATGCGCACGAGGTCCCAGAGCGACATGAGGTCGAGGGTGGAGAACAGCGTCGGCCAGATGGGCATCAGGAACATCGCCGGCACGAAGCCGCGCGCGTACTCGAGCATCCACGCCTGCTCGGGGATGGCGAAGGTCAGGTTCTCGCGGGGCTGGAGCTGGTAGACGTGGCTCGGGGTGAGCTGACGCCCCTCCACGTCACCGCCCCGCGACACGCTCAGCTCTCCGCGCAGCACGAAGTCGTGCAGGGTGCAGGTGAGCCGCCCGCTCACACCCGAGGTGCCCTGCGGGCTGCCCGTGACGACGAGGTACTCGGACGGCGTGACGTGCAGGATGGCCGTGGCCTGGGTGCCGTAGCCCGCGCTCATGCTCACCCACTCGAGGTCGGGGGCCACCTTTCCCGGGTAGGCCTCGCGCAGCCGGCTCACCAGATCGACCAGCTGCTCGGCGGTGTCGAGCTTCTTCAGCCGGGCGTGGGCGACGTTGGCGAGGACGATCCGGTGGAGGGTGCCGGGGTCGAACGTGGGGGACATGGGTCGCTCCGGCCGGGGGCCAGCATGAGGAATCGCCGGCCGCGGTCGATGCCGGGGCGCGGGCGGGGGCGTCCGTCGAGCAGCTCGCGGGCCACGTCGGCGTGGGCGATCATCTGCAGCGCGTCGGCCTGGTCGGCCAGGTGGGCCAGCGCAGCCCGGTCGTCGTCGAGCACCGCGCGAGTGAGCCCCGCCACCACGGTGATCCAGGGCACGCCCTCGCGGTCGAGGCGGTCGAGGTGGGCGCGGGCGGCCGTCGGGTCTCCGGCCGCCGCAGCGAGCCGGGCCTGCTGGTCGTAGATGACGCCGCGACTGAACTGCGCCTGGTCGAGCATCTCGGCCTTGAGGCGCGGGCCGTCGGCCGCGTACCGGGCGAGGCCGCGCTCCGGCTCGCCCCGCATCAGACTCAGCTCGCCCACGGCCACGAGGCCGCTGAAGTGCTGCACCGTGTACAGGCTCTGGGGCCACGCTGCGACCACGGCGTCCACCTCGGAGAGGAGCCGGTCGAGATCACCGCCGGTCACGCCCCGAGCCATCGCGTGGTAGCCGAGCACCAGCCACGTGGCCATCCACCGGTCGCCGCGGGCGCGGGCGTCGGCCAGCCCGGCGTCGGCGCGCGCCGCCACCACCGCCCAGTCGCCCAGATACCAGCCGATGGTGCCCGGGCTGGCCTCGCGCAGATCGGCTTCTGCGGCTGCCTCTTCGCCCAGCTGGTCGCTGGCGGCGTCGCCTCGCGACTGCCAGTCCGCGGCCGCCACGAAGTCGCCCCGCATGTAGCAGGACACCGCGAGGTTGTACCAGGCGCTCATCTGGGCGCGGGGATCGTCGAGCTGGTCGGCCAGCGCGGCCACCTGGGCGGCCACCACGTCGGCGCTGGCGGGGCGGTCGCTGCCCTTGACCGCCAGCGTGCCCGCCTCGAGGGCCAGCGCGGCCGCCAAGCGCCCGGGCTCCCCCAGGTCGAGGGCCGTGCGCACAAACCGGGAGCCGAAGAAGAACCCTTGAAATGGAGCATTCAACCGAAGGCTTCGGTTGAGGGCCGCCAGCAGGTCGACCTGGGCGAGGCGGTCGTCGTCTTCGCGGGCGGGATCGCGCGGCCGGGGGTCGTAGCCGCGAATCGCCAGCCGAACGCGCTCGACGACGATGCGAAACACCGTCACCCAGCGGTTGCCCGACCACGGCAGCCCGGCGCGGGTCGCGAGGTCTCGGAGCACGCCGAGCCCGGCCTCGACCTGGCCGCTGCGCAGCAGGTGCTCGCCGGCGTGGATGCGCGCCTGCCGGGCGGCCCGCGGGTCGAGGACCGGCGCGAGCTCGAGCAGCAGGCGGCCCGCCTCGGCCCGCTGTCCGCTGCGTTCGAGGGCGCTGGCCAGGCGCAGCCGCTCGGCTTGGGCCGGCCCGTCGGTCAACGACACGATCTGTTCGAGCAGGCCCGCCTGCAGGCCCCACGCGCCCGCGCGACCGGCCTGGTCGGCGGCGTCGAGCAGGGCGGCCCGGGCCCGCGCTGGCTGCCCCGCGCCGGTCTAATGGTGCGCGATGCGACCGTGCTCGTCGGGCGCGGCCTCGGACCAGGTCTCGGCGAGGGCGTGGTGCAGCGCGGCGCCCGCGTCGGCGGACACGCCCCGCACCAGGGCGTACCGCACCTGCGAGTGGTAGGGGCCGACGCGGAGGCCGTCGCCGGAGGGGGCGAGGTGCAGCACCCGGGCGGCCCGGGCCTCTCCCAACGCGCGCACCACCGGCAGCCCCGCGTCGAGGCGCTGGCAGGTGGCCTGCAGCAGCTCGAGGGGGAGCGGGCCCACGCCCAGCGCGACCACCTGCGCCACGCGGCGGCTCTCGGGCGCGAGCCCCGCCAAGCGGGCCCCGATGAGGGCCTGCAGGTCGGCCGCGGTTCCCCCGTCCGAGATGAGCTCGGCCAGCAGGTAGGTGGAGGTGCGCCCCGCCGCCACCAGCCCCGCGATCGACGCGGCGGGCAGCCCATGGGCGCGCGCCGCCGCCTCGACATCAGCGACGTCGAGCGGGTCGAGCGACAGCGTGTCGTCGGGGGGACGCGAGGCCACCATGGCGTCGAGGAAGGGCCCCGGCGGGGTGTCGGTGCGGGCCGTGGCGCACAGCAGCAGGGGCAGGTCGGGCCGCTGACGCATGAGCGCCAGGACCACCCGCGCGCTGTCGACGTCGCCCCACTGCGCGTCATCGATGATCAGCAGGGTGGGGCCGGCGCCCTGGAGCGCTTCGAGGACGTCACCGAGCGCGGCCCCCAGGGCGGCGGCCTCGGGCTGCCCGCCGTCGGATGCACCGATGGCGGGGAACGCGCCGCCCAACACCCGAAGGGGCGCCTCGAGGGACGCCCGCGCCCCCGGCGTGCGCTCGAGACGCAACCGCACGGCGTCGATGATGGCGTCGAGGGCCTTGTAGGGCAGCTGCTCCATGGCGTGACAGCTGCCCGCCAGCGTCAGGTGGTCGCCGCTGCGCACCCGCCGCTCCAGCTCGGCCAAGAGGCTCGACTTGCCCATGCCCGATGGCCCCCGCACGCTCACCCAGCGCGGGCCCGCGGCGGCACCGGTCAAGGTGGCCCGGAGGCGCTGCAGCTCGGCCGTCCGACCCAAGAACGGGAGCGCGCTGGCGCCCGCCCCCGTGGCAGACAGCCCCAGCCGAGACCGCAGATCCGACAGCGACGGGCGGGACGCAGGGTCGAGCGAGAGCAGCGCATCCACGGCGTCGGACAGGGCGACCGGCAGCCCGGCCACGCGGTCGGCCACAGACGGCGCCGGCCGGCTGCGCTTGGCCATGAGCACCGCGGTGCCCTTGCCGGGGTGCGGCGGCACGCCCACCAGCAGATGATAGAGCATCGCGCCGAGGCTGTAGCGGTCTGCTTCGGGGCCCACCCGGCCATCGAGGCTCTCCGGGGCCATGTACCGGGGGGTGCCAGCGACCGCGTGGTGTGCGCCATCCACCGGCGTGGCGAGACCGAAGTCGAGCAGCACCGGCTGCCCGTCCGGGCGCACCCGCACGTTGGCCGGCTTGATGTCGCGGTGCACCAGGCCGGCGTCGTGCAGCGCCTCGAGGGCGTCGAGGATGCCCGGCAGCGCCGCGAGCAGCCGCGCCACGTCGCAGGCGGGGGGCACCGACACGGGGGACTCCGACACGGTCGATTTCGAGCTCGACCCGGTCGCCGTGCCCGACCCTGCCGCCATCAGCGCGGGCCTCGCGCGGCCCGCGCTGACGCCCGATCCGACCTCGAACGAGGCGGCGACCTTCGACCTCAGCCAAGAGGTCGTGCCCGTCCCCCCGCTGGCTCCCGTGCTGGGCCCCCCCGCCTGCGACGTGGCGCGGCTGCTCGCGGCGCTGCCGGGCATCCTCGACGCCCTCGAGGCGCTGCACGACGCCG
>JBDQIL010000043.1:0-10785 GCA_040264415.1 Myxococcota bacterium | reverse complement strand
GTGGATGCCGCCGCGGCACGGACGATTCAGCGGTGCGAGCGGGTGGTCACCGCCGCATAGTGCCCCAGGATCTCGGTGAGGTGCGCCTCGGGTGACAGCTCGCGGCGGACCCGGGCCGCGCCGGCGGCGCCCAGGCGGGCGGCTTCGGCGGGGTCGGCCAGCAGGCGGGCCAGCGCGTTGGCGAGCGCGTCGGGGTCGTCGGGTGGCACCAGCAGCCCGTCCTCCCCCGACCGGATCTGCTCGGGGATGCCGCCGATGGCGCTGGCGACCACCGCCCGGCCGGCGGCCTGGGCCTCGAGCACCGCGAAGGGAAAGTTCTCGTACCAGCGGCTGGGCACGGCGACGGCCCGGCTGCCGCGGAGCGCGCGGGCCAGGGCCTCGGGCGGAAGGTGCCCGGTGAACTGCACGTGCGGGAGGCCGGCCGCTTGCCGCCGCAGCCGCGCCTCATCGGGCCCGATGCCGCAGATGGTGAGCGGGTGGTCGGGAAGCTTGGCTGCTGCCTGAAGCGCGACCGCCACGCCCTTCTCGGGTGCGAGTCTCCCCGCGACCAGCCAGCCGGCGCCCGGCCCCTGGGCGGGCGGCGGGCCCGGCTCCACGAAGTTGGGCTGGTGGACCACCCGCTGGGCCGGCACGCCGAAGCGGACCAGCGTGTCGGCCAGGAACCGGGACGGGCACAAGAAGCGGTCGACGCGATGCCACACGTCGCGGGCCCGGTGGAGGGCCTTCTCGGTGGCGGCCACCACGCTGGGGCCCAGGCGCCCCCACTTGCACCGGTGGCGGATGGCCTCGCGGTACCCCCCCGTGCGGCAGGCCTCGCAGGGGGCGTCGTGGCGGAACAGGTGGCCCTCGGGGCACACCAGCTCGTAGTCGTGGACGGTCCAGACCACCGGAACCCCGGCGGCGTCGCAGGCGTCGAGCACCGACGGCGTGATGTGGCGGTGGATGTGCTGGAGGTGCACGACGTCGGGCTGGGTCTCGGCCAACAGATCGGCCGCCAGGCGCCGGGCCGCGCCGCTCCACAGCACCCGCGGGAGCAAGGCGAGCTGGGCGGCGAGCCCCCGCCGCTCGCGCAGGTCCACCCACGGCAGCCATCGGTGCTCCCATGGGCTCGGCTCGTTGTCGGGGTGGCGCATCGACAGCGGCACCACCGCATGCCCGGCGGCTTCGAGCAGGCGCGACAGCCCGAGCGCGTAGGTGGAGTCGCCCCCGCGCGCGTGGTGAAAGGTGTGCACCATCAAGACCTTCACGCGGGCTCCGGTGGGTCCGAGGCGGGGGCCGCGTGGGCGAGACCCCAGGCCACGGCGAGGGGGGTCCAGTGGGTGGGCGAGAAGGCCTCGGTGCTGAGCAGCAGGTTGGTGTGCAGGGTGGCCCAGGTGGCCACCGCTCCCCAGGCGAGGCTGTCGTGCCCGCCGCCGGCCTCTCGCCAGCGGCCGACCAGCCGGCGCCCGGCGCCGGCCACGAACAGGCCGTAGGCCAGCAGGCCCAACAAGCCGACCTCCGAGCCCACCTTCTGCACCACGCCGTGCGCGTCGACGCCGTTGACCCGGTAATGGGGGAAGGTGACCTGCTCCACCCGGGTGCTGCTGCCGGGTCCCATCCCCAGCATCGGTCGCGCGCGCACCATCTCCCAGGCTCGCACGTTCAGCGAGTGGCGGGAGCGGGCCGCGTCGAGCATGGCCTTCGAGCCCAGGAGCACCGGCGCGTAGACCGCCAGGGCGGCGCCCAGCACCAGCGCCGGCGCGGTGCGCTGCCAGCGAGCCGCGATCGGGCGAGCCCGCGGCCAGAACAGGCCGTAGGCCAGCGCCGCGGTGATCCAGGCGGTCTTCGAGAGGCTCAGGGCGATGGCCACGGTCACCACGAGGGCGGCCGCGCGGGCCGGGCGTCGCCAGCGTGGCTGGCGGCCGATGGCGAGGACCAGGGGGAGGGCACCGGCGAGCGCCACGGCCAGCGTCTTGTGGTTGGGCGTGAGGCCGTCGAGGCGGCTGAACCACAGCGCGTCGCCGGCCGCCACCCGCAGCCCCGAGGTGGCCAGCGACAGCGCGGCCGTGCCCCCCATCCCGATCAGCAGGCCCCCCAGCAGCGCTGGCTGGAGCGCCGCCCGCCGCGCCCACGCCGCGACCCCCACCGCATAGGCGAGGTACATGAAGATCGGCTTTCGGAGCATGAAGTGGAGCGACTCAGGCGTGGTCGGGCCGAGCAACGCGCTGACCAGCCCCAGCGCTACGAAAGCCGCCCAGGCGCGCGGACCGGGCAGCGGCAGCCGGCGCAGGGCGGGGTCGGGCAGCGCCAGCATGAGCAGCGCCAGCGCGACGAGGTCGGCGACCGGCGCGTTGGCGTGCCACGGCCCCAGGTCGAGGGCCACCTCGAGGTCGATGAAGGCGAAGGTCGCCCACAGGGCAACCAGCATCGCGCCGGCCATGCGGGCCCTCACGGCCTGCCCACGGCTGCGGGGGGCTGGGTGACCCGCCAGGCCAGGCCCAGCAGCCCGAAGCAAGCGGCCGCGGCGATCCAGAGCACCGGGTCGAGCAGGCTGCGGGGCGGGCCCGGCCCCAGCTCGACCGCGACCGCCACGGCGGCGGCGGCGGTGGCGACCCCCAGCGCGGCCAGCCACGGCCCCGACTGTGGGGCCACGCGGTCGCGCAGGGTCCACAGGTAGACGCCGGGGATCAACAGCATGTTGAGCGTGGTGGCCAGCGCGAGCCCGTCGAGGCCCATGGGCCCCATGAGCAGGGCGTTGAACAGGCCGTTGGCTGCGACGCTCACCATGCCCAGCACGAAGATCAGGCGCAGGTTGCGCTCGACCACGTGCGCGCGCACGGCCAGGATCCCGAGCAGGTTGGGCAGCACCCCCGGCAGATACCAGGCCAGGGCCGACGCGGTGCGGAGCGTGTCGTCGGGGGTGAAGGCCCCCCGCTCGTAGAGCAGGCTCACCAGCACGAAGCGGCCGATGAACATGCCCGCCAGGGGGGCCGCGGCCAGGGCCAGCACCCACCGCAGCGACTGGTCGATGGCGGCGCGAGCCTCCTTCACACGGCCCGCCGCCCGCAGGTTCGACCAGCTCGCGTAGGCCACCATCAGCAGCGTGCTCTCGAGCAGGGTCTGGGGGATGACGCGGGCGCGGTCGGCGTACTCGAGCGTGGCCACCGAGCCCGGCGGGAGCACGGCCGCGAAGGCCTTGTCGACCACCAGGTTGAGCGCCACCAGCACCTCTCCGCCCAAGATGGGGGCGAGGTCGCGGCCCACCTCGGCCACCGCCGGATCGAGGGCGAGGGTGGGCCGGGGTCGCAGGCCGATGCGGGCGAGCATGGCGGCCCACCAGGCCACCTGCACCACCTCGCCGATCACCAGGCCCCAAGGCAGCGCGTGCGGGCCGATGGGGCCCAGCAGCGCGGCCGTGCTGCCGATGACGGCCGCCGCCCGGATCATCGGCGTGACGGCGACCCCGAAGAAGCGCCCGTGCACCTCGCAGGCCACGCGCAGCACGGCCCCGGCGCTGGTGAGCACCATGAACGGCAGCAGCTCCCACAAGAAGCGCGCTGCCAGGGCCCGGGTCTCCTCGTTGAACTCCGTCAGGACGGGCAGGGCCGGCCATGCGAGCAGGCAGATGGCCAGCCCCAGCAGGGCCGAGCCCAGCGAGGTCCACACCAACAGGCCGCCCAGGAAGGCGGGGAGGCGCTCTGGATCGTCTTGCCGCACCCGCGCCATGGCGGGCGTGGCCGCGGTGCCCAACGACGTGCTCGCGAGCACCAGGGCGAAGGTCGGGAAGGCGAGCGCCCAGTACCAGGCGTCGGTGATGTCGCCGACGCCGAACCACATGGCGATGACCAGCGGCACCAGGAAGGCGGCCCCGCGGCTGACGAGCGCGATGGGCACCAGCACCAGCGCCGTGCGACCGACCGGGCGGTCGGGCTCAGGCACGGGCGCCCTGGCGGCGCGCGCCGGGCGACCATCGGGCTCGGGACATTCGGCAGGCCATGCCGGCCGGGCCTATCCTGCCGTCGCGCTCAGCGAGCAGCGGGCGTGGCCGTCAGGGTCTGTGCGACCGAATTCGGCGTCGGCTGCGGGGCCGGGGTGCCCAGGTCTTCGGCCACCCGCGTGGCGGGGGCGCGGATCGGGCTGACCACGTCGATGGGGCTGCGGTCGGCCAGCAGGAGCGGTCCCCCCCCTGTGTTGGGCCGCTGCCCTCGGGGATAGCGTCGCGCCGACACCGGGAGCATCCAGCTGGTGTTGATGCGAAACGAGGCCCCGGCGATGTACTCGATCGGGAGACCGCTCCTGGTCACGCGGGTGAGGCTGCTGCGCACCACCCACCGAGGCATCGGCGCCACCCGAAGGTCGAGGGCGCCGCGCATCAGGTGGGGGGAGAGGTCGGCCTCCGGGTCGCGGACGTTCTCGGTGTCTCCGGCGATCTCGCCGATGAGCGCGGTGTTCACGGTGAGCTCTTGGCGGGCGACCGCGCTCCATCCGACGGCGACGGCCTGGAGGGCGGAGTGTGGGCGACCGCTGACCTGCAGCCGCAGCCGGTCGAGGCCCAGGTCCTCCACCTGCACGAAGGTGCGCGCGACCAGACTCGCGGCGCCCGGCTCCCCCTCGCTGTCGCCGCGGTCGTCCGCGCCGAGGGCGGAGTCGAGGTTCGCGACCACCGCTCCGGTCACGCCCGTTCGCACCCCCGGTCGCGGCGCGTCGCGCGTCGCGCGGTCGGCCCGCCAGGCCGCCGGGTCTTTGATCTCCGCGCTGGCGACGGCGTCGTTTCGGGGCCCCTGGTCGGACGAGATCCGGGGGCCGCCGCCCTGCTCGCGCGCTCGCACCGACACTCCGGGGCTCATGGCGGACCGAAGCACCGCCTGGGCCCGCCCCAGCGCGTCGCTCTCGTTGACCACGTCGCCGAGGGTGAGCTGCCAGCCTCGCCCGGCCCCCACGAGGGCGAGCTGCGCCGCGCGGCGTTGCTGGTCTCGGCTGGCGTAGGGCAGCCGCCCGTCGATCTCGGAGAGCCGCAGGGCCACGTCCATCCGGCTCGCCGTGTCGCGGTAGACCGACGACGCCCGGGCCCCTGCCATGAGCGTGTCCATCCGGGCGTGCCAGCGCGGCATGAGCGCGTCGGGCTGCACGGGCCGCAGCTCGGTGGCGGTGGGCTGCAGGTACCAGTACGCCGGGGCGGCGGTGGCGGGCGCGCAGAGCGCGGGCAGCAGGGCGAGCAGGAACATGGGGGCAGTCTAGCCGGTGGCGACGGGGCCCCGCCTGCGATGCCGGGGTGGCGAGCAGGCTTCGCGCCGGTCGAGGGGGACGCCCGGCGCCCCGGCCCGACGGGGGTCGGTGTGGGCAGGGGCGCCCCGCCGCAATAGGCGCCGCCTCGACGTCAGGGGCGCTGCGGCGGTCCCCGAGGAGAGTTCTGTGATTCGACGCATCTGGTTCGGCCTCGCGGGTGGCCTCATCGCGGGCTCCATCGTGGGCCTCGGAGAGGCGCTCTTCATCCTCGCGGGCTCGCCCACCGGCGAGTACGTCGCGCTGGTCTACGCCGCCGTGCTCTACGGGCTCATCGGCGCGGGGATGGGCACCGCGGTGGGCGTGGGGCTCGCCGTCCTGGGCATGTTGACCAAGCGGCTGACCGATCCGCTCGCCTGGTCGCTCGGCTTCGTGGGCGTGCTCCTGCCCCTGGGCCTGGTCATCACCCGCTACATCGTCAACAAGGCGGTCTACGCCGAGGCCGGCGTGCCCATGCCGGTCATGGTGGGCATCCTCGTGGGCTTCGTCCTGCTCGGCGTGCTGGATCTGTGGCTCGGCTCCATCCTCATGTCGCGCACCCCGCTGAAGGTGATGCTTCAGCCGAAGGGCACGGTGGCGGCTTGGAGCGGAATCGTGGCGCTGTCGGCGCTCTTCTCCCTCGCGCCGGGCAACTCCAGCGCGCAAGACCTCGCCTTCACCCCCGATGGTGACCCGGCCGACGGCGCCCCCGACATCGTGCTGGTGGTGGTCGACACCCTGCGCTCCGACCACCTGGGCCCCTACGGCCACACCGGCGGGCTCACCCCCAACATCGACGCGCTGGCCGACGAGGCCGTGGTCTTCGACCAGTACGTCACCCACGCCTCCTGGACCCGCGCCAGCTTCGCGTCGCTCTACACCTCGATGCTTCCGTCGGGTCACAAGAGCATCCTCAAGGCCGAGGCGCTGCCCGACGACGTCGAGACCCTCGCCGAGACCCTCTCCAAGCAGGGCTACGTCACCGGCGGCATGCCCAACAACATCAACGTGACGGCCTCGTTCAACTTCCAGCAGGGCTTCGACTGGTTCGAGTACCAGAAGCCCAGCTACATCGCCGGCGCCACCGAGTCGGCCGCCCAGCTGTCCATGTACAACGTGGTGCGCAAGATCCGCGACCGGCTGGCCGGCGACGACCGCACGGTCACCGACTACTACCAGCCGGCCGAGGTCGTGCTGCCGCGGGCCCGCCAGTTCATCTCGGCCAACCGCGAGGCCGGGCACCGCTACTTGCTGGTCATCCATCTGATGGAGCCGCACGACCCGTACTTCAACCACCCCTACGACGGCGCGGCCGTGGGTCGGGCCTGGTACCCGAACCCCGACCCCTCCGAGGCGGGCAAGCTCAAGGCGATGTACGGTGAAGAGGTGCGCTGGATGGACCAGGAGCTCGGCGGCTTCATCGACTGGATGAAGGCCGAGGGCGCCTGGAACGACACCCTGTTCGTGCTCACCGCCGACCACGGCGAGGAATTCTACGAGCACGAGGGATGGTGGCACGGAATCACGCTCTACGACGAGCAGATCCACGTGCCGCTGGTCATGAAGCTGCCGGGCGGTGACCGCGCTGGCCAGCGCGTGCCGTGGCAGGTGCGCCAGGTCGATGTGTCGCCCACGCTGGTGGACTTCGCCGGCGGCGTGCAGCCGCCCATCTGGCAGGGCCAGACCCTCTTCGACACCGACGCCAAGCGCACCCTCGACCAGCTCAACGCCCCGCCGCCGCCGCCGGCGCCCGAAGGCGAGGGCGACGCCGCAGAGGGTGAAGACGCCCCCGACGCAGACACCCCCAACGCAGACACCCCCGACGCAGACGCCAACGTGGTGTCGGTGGAGACCCTGGCCCGCACCGCGGTCTCCGAGCAGAACTTCGAGGGCAACGACCTCCAGAGCATCCGCAAGGGCGGCATGAAGTTCATCAAGGCCAACGAGGGCAACCCCCGCGGCCTCGAGACCGCCGAGCTCTACGACATCGCGGCCGATCCCACCGAGCAGTCCAACCTCGCCGGGTCCCGCGCCGCCGACCAGGCCGCCCTCGAGCAGGAGATGCTCGACACCATCGAGGCGGCGAAAGACCCCAACGTGGGCACCCAGACCACCGAGATCTCCTGCGACGAGTGCCAGAGCTTGATGGCCCTCGGCTACCAAGACAACTGCGACGCTGCCTGCGGCGGCGGGTGAGCCTGTCGTGAGCCAGACGGGCGCCCGCGTCCTGGTCATCGGCCTCGATGGCGCCACCTGGGATCTCGCCGACCGCTTCATGGCCGAGGGCCGGATGCCGGTGCTGGAGCGGCTGGTGGCCGGCGGCGCCCGCGCGCCCCTCAACTCCACCATGCCGCCCATGACCCTGCCGTCGTGGTCGAGCATGCTCACGGGCTGCAACCCCGGCCGCCACGGCATCTTCGACTTCGTACGGCGCCAGCCTGGCAGCTGGGACCTCGAGTTCACCAACGCCACCCACCGGCTGGTGCCCACGGTGCACCGCGTGCTGTCCGACCGGGGCGCGCGCGTGGCGAGCATCGCCGTGCCCACCACCTGGCCCCCCGACGATCTGAACGGCGTGGTGGTGTCGGGCTTCGACAGCCCGGTCTCGACCGGCATTGACGGCAGCTTCTGTCACCCCCCCGGCCTCTACAGCGAGCTGCAGCGGCGCTTCGGCGGGCTGCGCTTCGCCGACTTCCAGGAGACCGACATCGGGCCGGGGTGGCACGAGGCCGCCCTGGCCGCGCTGCTGCGCGAGATCCCCCGCAAGGAGGCCATCGGCCGCTGGCTGATGGGCCGCGAGCGCTTCGACCTCTTCATGCTGCTCTTCGGCGAGAGCGACACGGCGTCGCACCACTTCTGGATGTTCATGGACGAGGCGTCCCCGCGCCACCCGGCCCGCTGGTTCGGCCAGCGGGTCCCGCCTGCGCTCCGCGACGCCATCGCCACCGTCTACAGCCGCCTCGACCAGGCGGTCGGCCGCCTGATCGACCAGGCGCAGCCCGACGTGGTCTGCCTCTGCTCCGACCACGGGTTCGGTGGGGCCGGCGAGCACGTGCTCTTCCTCAACCGCTACCTCGAGCGCCACGGGTGGCTGCGCTACCGGCGCGCGGTCACGGTGGAGGGGGTGCGCACCGGGTCGGGCCTGCTCGACCGGGCGAAGGCGGTCGCCCTCAAGCGCCTCCCCGCCGCAGCGCAGGGGCGGCTCTTTCGCCTGCTGCCCGATCGCCTGGTGGGCCAGGTCGAGAGCCGGAGCCGCTACGGCGACCTCGACCGCGAGGCCACCCGCGCGGTCTCCGACGAGATGAACTACGCCGCGACGCTGTCCCTCGAGGTGCCCGAGGGCGACCGCGCCGCCGCCATCGCCGACCTCACACCCTTGCTGCTCGACTGGACCGTCGACGGCGAGAAGGTGGTCGAGCGGGTGCACCAACGTGAGGATCTATACGAGGGACCAGCCCTGGCGTTGGCGCCGGACCTGGTGCTCGAGCTCGCCTACCGCGATGGCTACTCCTACACGTTGCTGCCGTCGGCGCGGGCGGCTCCCGGTCAGACCTGGCGCACGCTCGAGGCGCACGAGCATCCGGGCGGCAAGGGGCTCGGCATGAACGGGACCCACCGCCAGCACGGCGTCTTGTTGCTCCACGGCGCGGGCGTCCAGCCCGGGGTGCGTCTGCAGGCGGGCATGCCCGACATCGCGCCCACGCTGCTGCACCTGATGGGGGAGGGGGTGCCCGCCCACATGGACGGTCGCGTCCTCACCGAGGCCCTGTCCCCCGATCTGGGCCCCGTGCGGGTCGCCCCCGCTGCGGCCTCCTCAGCCGGCCCCACGTCGGCCTCTTCCGACGAGGCCGCGGCCATCCGGGAGCGGCTCGAGCGGCTCGGCTACCTGTGAGCGCCCCGGCCCTGACGCGCCCGCTCCGCATCGTGCAGGCGGCCGCCTTTCCCTTCCCGTCTCCCCAGGGCAGCCAGGTCTACGTGCACGGCATGGCCCGGGCCCTGGCGCGGCGCGGTCACGACGTGACCGTGGCCTGCTACGCCCACGGGGTCGGCGAGCCGGATCCGGCCCTGCGCGTGGTCCGCACGCCGCGGGTTCCGGGCTACGACAACCTCCGTGCGGGGCCCGATCTCGTCAAGCCGATCCTCGATGTCGCGTTGGCGGCGCGGCTCTCCCGCCTGCGGGCCGACGTCGTCCACGCCCACAACTACGAGGCCCCCGTCGCCGGGTACCTCGCGCGGCTCCGCACCGGCACCCCGGTCGTCTACAACGCCCACAACACCATGGGCGAAGAGCTGCACACCTACTTCGAGGGGCGGGTGGCCCGCGGGCTCGCGCGGCGGATCGGGCGCCTGCTCGACCGCACGGTGCCGCGCATGGCCGAGCACGCCCTCGCGATCAACCCCGCTGCGGTCGACACCCTCCGCGGCCTCGGCTGCGCCGCGGTCTCCTTCGTGCCCCCCGGCATCGACCTCGACGAGTTTCCTCCGGTGGCGCCGGCCCCGCTGCCCGCCGGGCCCTGGGTGGTCTACGCCGGCAACCCCGATCGCTACCAGGACCTCGATGTGCTGGTGGACGCGATGCGGGCGGTGCCCGAGGCGCGGCTGCTGCTGGTCAGCGCGGCCCCCCTCGACCCCTGGCGCGGCGCGGTCCCCGGTCTGCTCCTCCGTCAGACCAGCGACTTCGCCGAGGTGCGCGCCCTGATGGCGGCCTCCACGGTGGCAGCGCTGCCCCGCACCACCTGCTCGGGCTACCCGATCAAGCTGCTCAATTACCTGGCCATGGGCCTGCCCACCGTGGCCGCCGCGGGCTCCGCGCAGCCGCTCCCCGGCGTCGTCTCGGTGGCCGATCGCGACCCGGAGGCCATGGCTGCAGCAATTCGTGACCTGCTCGCCGACCGTCCGGCGGCGGCCGCTTTGGGCGCCCATGCGCGCGACCACGTGGCCCGTCACTGCACCTGGGACGCGCGGGCCGCCGACCTCGAACGGGTATACGCGGCGGTCCTCGCGGGTCAAGGGGGTGCAAAGGGGGGCAGATCAACGGTATGATGCGCCCGACACGGCCTTGCACGGCCAGAGAGGACGCACATGATCGCACGCTCCCGCACCCTCGCGCTGCTCGCCTTGCTGGGCGGCTCCCTCGTCGCCTGCGGCATCCCTGACGAGGACCTCGGTCTCGCTGGCGGTGGCGGCGGCGGCGCCGACGGCTCCGACGGCGCCGATGGCGCCGACGGCGCCGATGGCACCGACGACTCCGGCGGCGACGGCGAAGAAGAGGTGACCGGCTTCAAGGCGCCCGGTGACATCCTCACCTTCGATGACGACGGGGGAGACGCCACCGTCGCCCTCACCGACATCTCCGACGACCCCGGCTCCAACCGCGAGCAGGAGTTCTACCTGGTGGTCGTCAACACCGGCGAAGACGAGCTCGGCTACCAGCTTCGATACGAAGAGTCCGAAGACGACAGCGACGACGAAGCGAGCGCGGCGGTCCGCCGCCCCGCGGCCCGCCCCGCCGCGCTCCCGACCCCGGCCCGGCAGCTCCTGCGC
>JBDQIL010000042.1:0-10918 GCA_040264415.1 Myxococcota bacterium | reverse complement strand
CGACCTCGCTCACGGCCTCTTTGACGCGGTCCTCGTCGGAGACCGGCCAGAGGCTGAACACCAGCGCCCCGAGCAAGGCCACGACCAGGGCGGAGAATGCGAGCAGGCGGGGGGTCGACATGGGCCCAGTGTAGCCCCCGGAGGGTAGGGGAGGGCAGCCCGCCCCCGGAGGAGAGACATGACCGAGCGCGACCTGGACCTTGTGCTGTATGGCGCCACCGGCTTCACGGGCCGCCTGGTGGCGGACTACCTGTCGGCCGCGGGCCCGGCCGATCTGCGCTGGGCCATCGCCGGCCGCAGCGCCGACAAGCTCGCCGCCATCCAAGCCGAGCTCGCCGCCGCGGCGCCCGACCGCTCGGTGGAGGTCATCCTGGCCGACAGCGGCGATCCGCAGAGCCTCGCCGCCATGGTGTCGCGGGCCCGCGTGGTCTGCACCACCGTGGGCCCGTACCTGAGGTACGGCCTGCCGCTGGTCGAGCAGTGCGTCGAACAAGGGGTCGGGTACTGCGACCTCACGGGCGAGGTGCCCTTCATGCGGCAGAGCATCGACCGCTTCCACGAACGGGCGAGCGAGACCGGCGCCCGCATCGTGCACGCCTGCGGCTACGACTCCATCCCCAGCGACCTGGGCGCCTGGATGGTGCAGCAGGCCATGGCCGAGCGGGGCGGCGCTGCCACGCGGGTGGTCACCTATGTGGGCCCCAGCAAGGGCGGAGCGAGCGGCGGCACGGTGGCCAGCGGCATCGAGAGCGTGAAGCTCGCCGGCGCCGACCGCGACGTGCGCCGCATGATGGCCGACCCCTACAGCCTCGACCCGTCCGGGTCGCCCAGGGGCCCGACGACCGCGACCCCATGGCCCCCGCCCACGCCGATGAGATCGGGCAGTGGACCGCCCCCTTCTTCATGGGGCCCATCAACACCCGCGTGGTGCGGCGCTCCCACGCGCTGCTCGGCCACCCGTGGTCGACCGACTTCTCGTACCAGGAGGTGATGGCGGTGGGCGGCGGTCTCAAGGGGCGCGGTCGGGCTTTGGCCGTCACCGGGGTCATGGGGGCGCTGTTCGGCGCGCTCAGCCGGCCGACGCTGCGCGGCCTCCTCGCGAAGCGGCTGCCGCAGCCGGGCGAGGGCCCCGACGAGGAGACCCGAGAGACCGGGTACTTCCGGCACATGCTGGTGGCCGACGGCCCCGCTGGGCGGGTGCTGGGCCGCGTGATCGGCCAAAAAGACCCGGGCTACGGCGGCACGGCCATCATGCTGGGCGAGGCCGCGCTCTGCCTCGCCTTCGATCGGGCCGAGACGCCCGACCGGGCGGGCGTGCTCACCCCGGCCACCGCGCTGGCGGGCCCCCTCGTCGAGCGCCTGCGCGCGGCCGGCATGACCTGGTCGGTCGAGGACTGGCCCGACGCCGGCGTGCCGCGGCCATAGGGTGATTGCGACCCAGCCGCTCCCGGCGGCATCCACGAGGGCACCATGACGCACCCCCCCCTCTTGCGCGCGCTGCTCCTCGGCCTGCTCGGCCTGGCCGTCGCCTGCGCCGAGCCCGCTCCCGACGACGGGATCGGGGGCTCGGACGCCTCGGATGGGTCGGGCGGCTCGGCGTCGTGCGACCCGGCAGACACCGACGGCGACGGGCTGACGGGCTGCGACGAGCAGGCGCTGGGCACCGACCCCGACGTGGCAGACACCGACGGCGACGGCCTGAGTGACAGCGCCGAGGCCGACTGCGTGAGCGACCCCCTCGACCCCGCCGAGCAGTGCTACGCCTGCGGCTGGGCGCACGGCGACCCCGGCGATCTCGAGTCGAGCGGCGCGAGCGAGGGTGACGTCATCAAGAACGTCGGGTTGGTCGATCAGTGCGGCGAGCGGGTAGACCTGTGGGACTTCCATGGCGCGTGGCGGGTGGCGCTGCTCACCACCGAGTGGTGCTCGTCGTGCCGGGCCGAGGCCGGCCGGCTGCAGATCGAGAGCGAGGCCTTCGCGGCGGCCCACGGCGTCTCGGCCCCGGGCATGGTCATCCTCTTCGAGTCGAGCAGCGGGGGGCTGCCCACCGCCGACACGGCGGCTCGCTACGCCGAGACCATCGGCGCAGACGGCTTCCCCGTGTTGGCCGATCTCACGCAGGAGATCCTGACCGCGACCCCCTGGGAGTACCGGATGCTGCCCGGGGTGTGCCTGCTCGATCCCGACCTGCGCATCGTGGCCTGCGAGTCGGGCGATGGTCACGCCAGCGCGCTGCTCGATCAGGCCGCGGGCGAGCTGTAGGGCCCCGACGCAGCGCGCCGCCCCGGGGGAGACCGAGGCGGCGCGGGGGCGTCTCAGGCGCCGGCGGGGGTCAGCGGCGGCGGCGGCCGACCACCGCGCCCACCAGCAGCAGGGCGGCGAGGGGGGCTGCCCCACCGGGGGCGACCGCGCAGGTGCCGCCGTCGCTCTTGCCGTCGCCGTCGTCGGCGCTGTCGTCCCCATCGGTGCCGTCCGAGCCGTCGGTGGGCTCGCCGCCATCGGCTCCGTCGGTGCCGTCGGCTCCGTCGGTGCCGTCGGTGCCGTCCGAGCCGTCGGTGCCGTCATCGCCGCCGCAGTCTTCGATGAGGGTGCCCGAGCACTCTCCCGACGAGCAGGTGTCGGCCTCGGTGCACTCGTCGCCGTCGCTGCACAAGCCGCCCTCATTCGAGGCGAGCGACACGCAGTCGCCCACGCTGGGGTCGTAGGCCCCGAAGGTGCAGTCGGTGTTCAGCGAGGCGCAGTCCACCGGCGCGCCGAAGTTGACGACGCTGTTGAAGTCTTCGACCGAGAGGCAGGCGGTCGCGTTCGCCGGCAGCCCCTCGATGTAGGACGCGGCGGCCTGGGCATCGGCGTTCGTGGGCTGGCCGCTCACGAAGTTCACGATCGAGGCGGACTGGTTGGCGGGCAGCGGGAAGGTGTAGGTCCAGGTGGGGTTGTCGTCGCCGTCGGTGAAGGTGACCGTGGCGGCGGAGACCCGCCCGAACTCGTTGCCCAGCACGTGCGCCAGGCGCGGATTGAGGACGTCACCGCGCGTGGTGACCCAGGTGTCGCCGGTGCCGGCGTTGGTGTCGCCGCTCGACGAGCCGGTCACGACGGTCAAGCTGTCCGAGCCCAGGTTGTTGTACACGGTGAAGGTGACATCGACGTCGGCGCTGCTGGTGTTGTTGATCTGGGTGATCCAGCGCGCGAATTCGTCGTTGTCGGGCACGAACACGCGGCGGCTCACCGTGAGGTCGCCGATTACCTGCGGGGTGAACGCGTACTCGCGGTCGTTGCAGTCGGCGTCGGCGGTGGCGGCGCCGTTGTTGTTGTACGCCGTGCCGTTGACCGTGACGCCATTGTAGCCGTCGAAGGAGTCGAAGAGCGTGGTGCTGATCGTGCCGCCGGCCGAGGTGGTGCTGACCACCGCCTGGGTGTAGGTGGCGTCGCGGGCAGCGCCCGAGGCCGACTCGAAGGTCAAGTAGGTGATGTCGTCGTTGATGTAGAATTCGAGGCCGCTGGCGTCGATCAACGAGATGTCGGCCGCGGCGGGGGCCGAGGCCAGGAGCGCGGCGATGCCGGCGATGGGGAGTGGGAGGCGGTTCATGGGGTCTCCTGCGGCGGATGGGCCGATGCGTCGCGGTTTACTTCGCACGTGGGCCGCCGAGCCGCAAGGGGCCCACCCCGCCCCGAAAGGATATGGCGCGGCTCATGCGACGAACCCTGTGCATGATCACGCTGGTCGCCTGCGGCGCCGGCCCCGAGGAGGCCGTGCAGCCGGTCGCCGACCGCCCCAACCTGCTGGTCGTGACCCTCGACACCACGCGGCTCGATCGGCTGGGCCCCTACGGCTTCGGGCTGGCACGCACCCCGACCCTCGACCGGCTCGCCCGCGAGGGCGCCCGCTTCGACGACCACGCCACCGTGGCGCCCATCACCCTGCCGGCGCACATCTCGATTCACACCGGCCTGCTGCCGCCGGCCCATGGCGTGCGCGACAACGGCGCCTATGCGCTCGACGACAGCGTCCCGACGCTGGCCGAGCAGCTGTCTGGCCAGGGCTGGGACACGGCCGCCTTCGTCTCCGCCGCGGTGCTGGACAGCCGCTACAACCTCGACCAGGGCTTCGATCTCTACGACGACGACCTGTGGGGGGAGGACGCGCCGGCGATGTTTCTGATCCGCGACCGCCCCGCGCGCGCCACCGCTGATCAGGTGCTCTTCTGGCTGGCGGGTCGCCGCGGTGACCCCGATCCCTTCTTCGCGTGGGTTCACTTCTTCGATCCCCATCAGCCCTACGAGATCGACCGCGAGGCCGCGGGCAGCCTGGTCACGCTGCCCAGCCCTTACGACGCCGAGATCGCGGCGGTCGACCATGCGCTGGGCCGCATCGTGGCTGCCCTCGACGCGTCGGGCACCCTCGACCAGACCGTGGTGGTGGTGACCACCGACCACGGTGAGAGCCTGGGCGATCATGGCGAGCGCACCCACGCGGTCTTCGTCTACGACGCCACCATCCGGTCGCCGCTGATCATCCGCCACCCAGCCTCGGTGCCGGCCGGGCGGGTGGTGTCGGCCAGCACCAGCGCCATCGACGTGGCACCCACCGCCCTCGGGCTGCTCGGCGCGCCCCCGCTGACGGGCGCACAGGGCCACGACCACAGCGCCGCACTGCGGTCGGGGGAGCCCGCCGCCAGCCACCCCCAGTACATCGAGAGCCTGCTCTCGGAGCGGGGCTTCGGCATGGCGCCCCTCGTGGGGGTGCGCGACGGCGGCCTGAAGTGGATCCGCGCCCCCCGGCCCGAGCGGTACGACCTTCAGGCCGACCCGCTCGAGCTGCACAACCTGCACCCCGACGACCCGGGCCCGTCGGCGGCCCTCGACGCGACGCTGCAGCGGCTGCTCGACGAGAGCGCGGCCCGGGCCGTGGGCTCGTCGGCCAACCCCCTCGACGGCGAGACGAACGAGATGCTGTTGGCGATGGGCTACCTGGCGCCCGAGGCCGATCGCGAGGCCGTCGCGGGCCTCGACCCGAAAGACGGCATGCCCTTGCACCGCGCCATGGAGGACGCCCGGCACGCGCTGCGACGGGGCCGCCCGGCCGACGCCGAGGCGCGCCTGCTCGAGGTGCTCGACGCGCTGCCGGCGAACGTCTCGGCCTGGAACGTTCTGGGGCTGGCGCGCACCCGCCAGGGCGACCTCGCGGGTGCACGCGAGGCCTACACCCGCTCGCTCGCCCTCGACCCGCGTCAGCACCGGGCGCTGGGCATGATGGGCACCCTCCACATTCAGGCCGGGGAGCTCGACCCGGCCCGCGAGCGGCTCGACCAGGCCCTCGAGGTGACCCCCGGCTTCGTCGAGGCCATGCTGAACCGGGCCCAGCTCGAGACGCTGGCCGGCGACACAGCGGCGGCCGAGGCCTGGGTGGAGCGGGCGCACGCGGTCGATCCGACCTTCCCGCGCGGCTGGAAGGCCCTGGGCGACCTGCGCTTTCGGCAGGGGCGCTGGGACGACGCGCTTGGGTGGTACGAGCGCCTGCTGGCCCAGACCCCCTCCCACTTCTACGCGCGGGTGCAGGCGGGGGTCGCGGCCCACCGGGCGGGTCACGCCGACATGGCCCGGGCGCACCTCACCTCCGCCGCAGACCTGCAGCGAGATGCCTGGGAGCCCGTGTACAACCTGGCCTGCGTCGAGGCGGTGGCGGGGCAGAGCGGGCCCGCCCTCGACGCCCTCGAGCAGGCCGCGGCCCGGGGGCTGGATCGTCCGGCCCTGCTCGACGCCGACCCCGAGCTCTCGTCGCTGCGCGCCGACCCCCGCTTCGCGGCCGTGCGCCGTCAGGTGGCCTCGCAGGCCGCGCAAGCCGCCGCCGCCGACTGAGCAGCCGGCGGGCTTGTGCACGGTCGCTCGGCTCAGCGCCCGATGAAGTCGGTGAGCGTCAGGTTGCGGGCGCCCTCGACGCTGCTCGAGTTGAGCCGGCCGTTGTCGTCGTCTCCCCCAGACACCACGGCCTCTCCCTCTTGGTTGACCACGCCGTCGCCGTTCTCGTCGGCGAAGCCCCAGAGGTAGATCACGGTGTCGGCGGGCACCACCAGCGACCACGAGACCTGGGCCTGACCGGTGAGGTCGGGCCACTCGAAGACCTCGTAGGCGTAGGCGCCGTCGTCGAAGTCATCGATCTCGATGGAGCCCTCCATCCGGTACTTCGTGGCGGCGACCACCACCTGGCTGCCCACCGGCAGGCTGTCGAAGCCGTCGACCATGCCGATGGTGCCGCTCAGGCGAACGAAGGGCACGACGCTGAGGCCGTCGGTGTCTTCTTCGAGGGGGGCTTCGATGCGGTAGTCGGTCAGCGAGCTGGATCCGATCGCCACGGGGTTGCTCTCGATCCCCGGCGTGGTCGCGTAGGCGCCGTAGACGTCGGTGGGGTCGTAGATGCCGTTCTGGTTGTGATCCCACCGGCCCACCAGGCGCACGTAGCCCTGGTCGGCGCAGGTCTGGATCTCGTAGGTGCCCGTCGCGCCACCGGGGGTGGCGGTGAGCGTCGCCTCGGCCCAGTCGATGGGCCCAGGGCCCTCCCGCTCGTAGACC
The DNA here is from genome assembly GCA_040264415.1 of Myxococcota bacterium. GTDB lineage: Bacteria > Myxococcota_A > UBA796 > UBA796 > UBA2385 > M30B51. Next base: position 4,351 of record JBDQIL010000042.1, on the reverse strand, counting down.
ATCGCCATGCCGTTGCCCCCGAGCTCGTTGAAGAACTCGGCGGTGAGGTCGAACTCGCCGCTGAGCGTGAGGTCGGTGCAGTAGCTGCGCTCGTCGGCCTGGTCTTCAACGGCGACCTCGGCCGCCGTACGTCCGCCGAAGTCTTGGTAGGGCGCGAGGATGGTGAAATCGACGCCCTCGATGTGGTCGCCGGGCCGGATCGTGAGCTGCTGCGGGTGGTTGCCGGTGGGATCGGTCGTGTGGATGATCCGGTTGTCCCAGTAGTCGAGGGCGCCGTAGATGAGCACGTTCTCGGTGGAGTCGATGTTCATGTTGACGGTGTAGGTGTCGCCGTCGGGGGAGGGGCTCGCGACGAAGCCCGACCCCACGTACAGGCCGGTGGAGGGCAGGTCGGCGCGCACCGGCGCGATGAAGATCGGGCCGAAGGGGAAGGCGCCGGCGTAGGAGCTCGGCCAGCCGATGAACGAGATGTCACCGCGCTCGTCGGTCTCGTAGAGCTGCACCCGCACGGTGCCGGTGATGGACGCGTTGGCCTCTTCTCCGGTGCCATCCGAGCCGTCGGTGGCGCCGTCTGCGCCGTCTGCGCCGTCTGCGCCGTCCGAGCCGCTCCCCGAGCCACCGTCTTCGCCGGCCTTGTCGCCCGCGCCGCCCCCGCTGGAGCAGGCGCTGACGGCAGCCCACAGGCACAGGGCCGCGAGCGGGGTGAGGGTGGGAGTGTGTCGCATGCTGCCTCCGAGGCCGAACCGGAGTCTATCGGGGAACGGGGCAGACGTTCAGCTTTGAAGGAGACCGGCGACGCACCACTGCTGACGGACTTCTCACGATGTCGGCGCGGCGGGCGACATAGTCGCTCCCATGTCGCCAACCTCATCGCGGCGCCTGTGGCAGATCGGCGGGCTCGTCCTCGACCTCGCCGCCCTGGTGTTGCTCGCGGCGGGTCTCGCGCGGGCGCTGCCGGCGCTGCCGTTCGGGGGCGACCCCGGCGCGGCCCTGCTCAACGGCCCCGACGCCGGCGAGTGGGCGCTCAATGCCCTTGAGGTGATCCGCGGCGAGCCGGGGGCGGTCGACCCCCACCGGATGCCGGCCTTCGTGCTGCTGCTGGCGCTGGTGCACCGGGTCGAGCCCGACCTGGCGCGGGCCGGCCACTCGATCGCGGTCGGGGCCTGGGCGATGCAGACGGCGGCGGTGTACCTGCTCGGTCGCATGGCGGGCGGGCGACTCGTGGGCCTCGTGGCCGGCGTGCTGCTGCTGGGATGCGCGCCGCCGCTCCACGCGGCCAGCCGCTTCGGGGTCGACCCCGTGCTCGCGGCGGTGCTCCCGCTGGCGCTGGTGGCCGTGGGGCCGGTGCGGCGCCTCTGGCCGTTGGCCTTGGCGGCGGGCGCAATCGGCGCCATGGCGTCGGCCACCCACCTCACCGCGCTGCCCTACACCTTGCCCGCGGTGCTCCTCCTGTTCTGGCGTGGCGTGGCGCCACCGGCTCCGTCGGCGAGCCGGTGGGCGGCGGTCGGGCTCTACGGCGCGGGCGCGGTGCTGGTCTACGGGGTGCTCGACCACTTCTTCGGGCTCATCGATCCGGCGCGGCTGTCCAGCGCGGTCTCGGAGGGCATCACCGGGCGCGGGGGGGTGCGGGTGGGCGACGCGATCCGCACCGACGCCGCCCTGGCCTCCCTGGCGAGGCGCAGCGATGGGGCCCTGTCGGAGGCCTCGCGCCTCGCGCTCGGGCCCTTCTGGTGGCGCGGGGTCCCCTGGTTCGCCCTGGGCACCGCGCTGATGGTGGGGGCGCTCGGCCCGGGCCTCGGGCGGCCCCGGCCACCGGCGGAGGCCCCGGTGGCGCCGCCTCCCGCGCGCCTGCCGCGGTGGATCCGCTACCGCCTGCCGGCCCGCGCCCGTCGGGCGGCCGAGGCGGCGATGGACCGGGCGCAGACCCCGCTCGGGGCCTCGACCGCAGGCACGCCCCTACACCGCTTGCTGCAGCGTCTCGACCTGCGGCATGGCCTGCCGCTGCTGGCCTGCCTCGCTCCGCTGCCCGTGCTGGCGGCGGCTGGCGCCGAGCCCCGGTACGCGTCCAACCTGCTCCCCTTCGTCGCGGTGCTGCTCGCTCGGGGCCTCGTGGGGCCGCTCCGGGCCCTCGCGGGCCCCCTCGCGGGACCGCCGCGCAGCGCCGCTGCGGGGGCTCGCCTCGCGGGGGCCGTGCTGCTGGGCGGCGTGGCTGCGGCCTGGCTGGGGCCCCGGGCCCTCGACGCCCAGGCCGACGCGGTCGCCCGAATCCCCCGCACCGACCCCGTGGCCACCGGCGCGCTCGCGCTCGCCGAGGCCATCGGGTCGGCCTTCCCCAGCTCGGGGGGCGTGGCCACGCCGCTGCGAGAGGCCGCCGCCCACCTGGGGCGCCCCTTCTGCCCGCGGTCGAGCTGTGTGTCGGGCGGTCGCGGCGCCGACCCAGCGGCCTGCGTGGCCCACATGCGGCGCGAGTGCTCGGGCGCAGGGCCCATCCCGCTGGTCTGGTTCACCCGCGGCCCCCTGGGGATGGGGGACGACGCCCGCAGCCAGGCCTTCGGCGCGTGGGCGGCCGAGCGCTACCCGGTGGCGGCGCGGGTCGAGCACGCCGCCTTCGACGCGGTGATCATCTCGGTGCCCCGGCGAGACACGCCGTCGGACGACCCGGCCCCTGCGCCGGACCGGTAGCGCGCGGGTGGTCTATGGAAAGGTGAGGGTGGGCGGGGGATCGCCCCGCCGCACCGTCGCCTCCGCGTCTCCACCCTCGGGACCGCTGGCGATGACCGTGACGACGGCCTGCTCGGCCGGCAGCGCGAGCTCGAAGGGGCCCGGCCCGGGGAGGTCGGTGAAGCCCAAGGTCACGCCCTGCGCGGTGACCACGCGCACGTGGATGGGGCCGGAGCCCCCCAAGACCACGCCGGCGAGCGGCCACGCGCCGGCCTCGCCGGTCGGGTACGCCTCTGGATCGGGCATGGGGGCGCCCACCACGGGCGCGGTCGAGGCGAAGAGCTGAGCCTGTGGTGACCGGCTCGCGCCGTTCTTGGCCCCCATCTCGAGCCCGTCGGTCGAGAGCGCGTCGGCGTCGAAGGGCGCGGGCGAGGCCAGCAGCGGGTCGGCTGGCCACCCCGCCGCCACCAACCCCTTCGCGACCGCCGCGCCGAGGGCCCGGTGCCCGCGGGCGTTGGGGTGCATCTCGTCGATGAACAAGGCGCCGGGCTCGCGCGCGACCTCGGCTTGCAGAACTTCGAGCCCGTCGATCAGCGGCGCCCCGTGGTGGGCGGCCAGCTGGCGCTGGGCGTCGAAGTAGGGGTCCCAGCCCGCGGTGCCGCGAAAGCGCCCCGAGACCAGGCCGTCGTTGGCGGGGGCGATGAAGGCCACCCCCGCCCCCCGGTGGCGGGCCTCGCGGGCGATGCGGTCGAGGTTGGCCGCGTACTGGGCCAGCGGCACCCTGCGCTTGCCCGCCTCGGGCCACTCCGAGGTCGTGGTCCAGGTGATCATGCGGGCGCCGTCGCCGCCCCGCACCCGGTCGAGCTGCGCCACCATCAGGCGGTAGAAGGCCGAGCGGCCGAGCCCCGTGTCTCGGTAGACGGCGGCGGTCTTGAGCAGGTCGATGTCGCGGAAGCCATCGACGTTGTTGTCGCTCCAGAGGTTGCCGAGGACCAGCAGCGTGGGCTCGTAAGCCCAGCCTTGCTCCTCGAGCAGCAGCAGCGACTGTTCGGTCGAGTAGCCGGGCACCGCGCCGTTGATCACCTCGGCCTGAACGCCGCGCTCGAGGAGCTCGGCCTCGAGCCGCGCCGGCAGGGTCTCGTCGTCGCCGACGCCGTGGCCGAAGAAGGTGCTGTCGCCCAGCACCATCACCCGCTCGACGCCGTCGGGGCGGGGCACGACCGGCAGCGGCTGGACCCTGACCGCTGGCGACCAGCAGGTCGCTGTGCAGCTGGGCGCCTTCGGCTTCGAGCCCGCCCGGCCCGGGCCCGCCGCGTGAGCCAGCGGCGGCGCCGCACGCGGGGGCGCACGCCGCTCGCCTTCAAGGTCGCCGCGAGCACGCTCGTGCTGGTGCTCTTCGGCGTCGGCGCCGAGCTCACCGCCCGCACCCTCGACCTCGACGGGCCCCGCTGGCGGTCCGACGCGCGCAACTCCGTGATCATGGTCGGCCACCCCACGCGCTTGTGGGGCATGGCCCCCGGAGTGCGTGACAACGCCGGAGCCATCGCCACCATCCACGAGGAGGGGCTGCGCGGCTCGCTGCCGGTCGTGCCCCGCCCCGACGGCGTCGAGCGGGTGATGGTGCTGGGCGACAGCACCTTCTTCGGCCACGGCGTCGGCGACGACGAGACCCTGCCGGCGCGGCTCGAGG
>JBDQIL010000041.1:0-10948 GCA_040264415.1 Myxococcota bacterium | reverse complement strand
GTCGTTGGCGAACACGGTCTCTCCTCGGTCTCTCGGCCGTATCGCGCGGCCGAGGCCACGACACGGCGGGAGGGGACAGCGCGCGGGGGCGGAGGGGCGTCGCGATCCCGCGGCGGGTTGGGCACAAAAGGCTCAGGCTGGGGTGGCGCCTGCCGAAGGAGGGAGTGCATCGAAGGAGCAACCATGGACCGAACGAACGTCCTCATCGTGGACGACGACCCGACCATCCGTTCTCAGCTCTCCCGCCTCGCCCGGAAGTTGGGCTTTGAGGTCCGGACGGCCGCGGACGGGGTCGAGGCCCTCGATGAGATCCGCGCCCGCCAGCCGGACCTGGTAGTCAGCGACGTCCACATGCCGCGCATGCAAGGTCCGCGCCTGATCGAGCTCCTCCGCAAGATCCCGGGCATGGAGGACAAGCCGGTGATCGTGGTGACCGCCGACGCCTCGCGCGCCACCAAGATCCGGCTGTTGGAGCACGGGGCCGACGACTTCATCGTCAAGCCCGTCGACCCCGAGGAGTTTCGGGCGAGGCTGCGGGCGCAGGCCCGCCGGAGCGACCTCGCGGTGACCCTCGAGGTGGTGCGCGGGCAGCGGGATCGGGCCCTGGTGCAGCTCGAGCAGCGCAGCGAGGAGCTGGAGCGCCTGAGCTTCGGGCTCATCACCGCGCTCGAGCGGGCCAACACCCTCAACGACGAAGACACCGGCAACCACATCCGTCGGGTGTCGGAGCTGGCCCGCATGCTCGCCGAGGCGAACGGGTGCCCCCCGCTGTTCTGCGAGCAGGTGCATCGCTACGCCAGCCTGCACGACGTGGGCAAGGTCGGCATCCGAGACGCCGTGCTCAAGAAGCCGGGCAAGCTCACGTTCGACGAGTTCGAGGAGATGAAGACCCACACCATCATCGGGGCCGACATCGTCCGCTCCGCGGGCCTCCCCGACGTGGCGGTCAACATCCCCTACTGCCACCACGAGAAGATGAACGGCAAGGGCTACCCCCGCGGCCTGCGCGGCCAGGAGATCCCCGTCGAGGCACGGATCGTCGCGGTGGTGGACGTCTACGACGCGCTCCGGTCGCGCCGCTGCTACAAGGACGCCTTTCCCGAGGAGAAGGCCGCGGGCATCCTGCGCGAGATCGCAGGGGAGCACCTCGATCCCGCCCTGGTCGAGCTCTTCTTCACCTGCCGCGAGCAGATCGACGACATCTACCGCACCTGGTCGGATGAGCCCGAGGTGGCTGCCGAAGAGGTCTGGGGATGACCAGCCCGGTCACAGCCGGCCGGCGCATCGGGCGCTGGACCCTGGAGTCCGCCCTCGGGGCGGGGAGCTTCGGCTCGGCGTGGAAGGCGGTGGACGACCACGGGCGCGTGGCGGCCATCAAGCTGCTGGGCGGCCCGCCCGGCAGCGAGGTCGAGGCGCTGGCGCGGGTCTGTCACCCGGCGGTCCCGTCGGTGCTCGACGCCCAGGGTGCGCCCACCCCCTTCATGGCGATGAGCCTCGCGCGGGGCCGCACCCTCACCAAGATGGTGCGCGGGGGCCGCGCGCCGGAGTCGGCGGCCGTGGCCATCGGCGGCATGCTGGCGGACGCCCTGTCGGTGCTGCACGCTGCCGACCTTCCCCACGGCGACATCAAGCCCGGCAACGTCGTGGTGGGGTCGGTGAAGCAGGGGGAGGTCATGCTGGTGGACTTCGGTCTCGCCGGCGGTGACTCGGGCGGGACCCTTCAGTATGCCGCGCCGGAGCGACTGCGCGGCGGCCCCCCGTCGGGCCCGGCCGACATCTACGGGTTGGGCCTGCTGCTCTGGGAGATGCTGGTCGGGCGGCTGCCCTTCGCTGACGCGGGCATGTCGGCCAGCCTGGTCCGGCGCCGCGCCGAGACCCCCGTGCTCGAGGGCCAGAGCTCGTGGCTGACCGACCTGGTCTCGCGGATGCTGGCGCCCGACCCGGCGCACCGCCCCGACGCCAACGTGGTCACCGACACCCTCGCGGCGCATGGCGCCGTGCTCCCCCGGATCACGGGGCCCCTGGTGCGCCGCCGCGCCCGCACGGTGCACGTGCCGGTGGCCGAGGTGGACGCCGCCTTGGCCCGGTGGATCGAGCACGGCGGCTGCCTGCAGATCTGCGGCCGCCGACAGCTGGGCCGCTCTCACGCACTCGCTCGGGCCATCACGACCCTTCAGGCGCAAGGCGCCACCTGGCTTCGAATGTCCGCGACCCAGCAGGTGTGGGGCGCGGTGGCCGACGTCCTGGCCGATCCGGCGCTGCCGGGCCCGCCCGCTGCGTTGCCCGAGGCCGCGCACATCCTCGACCGGGCCGAGGCCGCCGCGGCCGCCATCGAAGAGCGCGCGCCGGGCGGTCTAGCCCTGCTGGTGGCGGATCTCGACGGGCTCGACGCCGGCAGCCTCGCGACCGTGCAGGCCCTGGTGCGTCGCGGCAGCGTGGCGGTGTGCGCCGCTGGCACAGAGCCCACCGACTGGATGGGGCCCCCGGCCCGCCTTCGGCCCTTTGGCATCGCCGAGGTGTCGACGCTCATCGGCGGGATCCTGGGGGAGTCTCAGCCCCACCCGGGCCTGGTGGAGCGCGCCATGGCGGTCTCGGGCGGTGTGCCTGGGGTGGTCGTGGAATTCGTGGCGGCCGCATTCGAGTCCGACGGCCTGGTGCGGCGTGCCCAGCGCTGGCTGGTCGACGAGACCCAGCTCGACGCCTTGATGGCGCGGGATGATCTGGTGACCTCCGCGCCGTTTCGGCCCGACACGGTCGCGGGCCGCCTGGGCGGGTTGCTGGCCGCCGCCAACGCCGCCGTGCCGCTCACGCGCCTCCGCGCGATGCTGTCGGTCTCGCTCGACGCCTTCGAGGTGGGCCTGCAGGAGCTCGTCGACACCGGCTACGTGCTGGTCGAGCAGGGGCAAGCCCGCTGCGCCAGTCGCGCCGTGGGCGCCGCGCTGAAGCGGACCTGTGGCGAGCTGGCGTCCTTCCACCGGCTGCTCGCCGAGAGCCTGATGGACGACCCCGACGCGCCCGCCTGTCGATTGGGCTGGCACATCGTCGGCTCTGGCGACGCGACGACGGCCCGGAGCCGCGGCGCCGACCTCCTCCGCGCCGTTCTCGTGCTCGACCCGGGTGAGGCGGCTCGCCTCGCTGATGCGCTCTGGGAGCTGGCCCCGGACGCCAGCCTCGTGGCCCCGCGGGTCGAGGCCCTGCTGCGGGCGGGGCGCACCGACGATGCGGTGGCCTTCGCCGAAGCGGAGCTGGCCGAGCGCGGGTCGATGCTCGACGTCCAGGTGGCGCTCGCGCGCGCCCACCTCGGTCGCGGGGACGGCGCGGAGGCCGCCCTCGAGGTGTGCCGGGCTGCTCGAGCCGATCTCGACGGCGCCCCCGCTCCCATGGCGCTTGTTCTGGTGGAGGTCAAGGCGCTGTTTCGCTCCGACGCCGTGCAGGCCTCGGCCGACACCTGCGCCGCGATCGCGCACGTCTCGCCAGACGATCCGCCCGACGCGATCGATGACTGGCTGTCGGTGCAGGTGGTGCACGCCCAGTCGCTCCACCGACTGGGCAGCGCCACCGACGCGGTCGCGGTGCTCGACGCGGTGCCCCCGCGCCTGGGCTATGGCCGCCCTGCCCGCGCCCTCCTCGACGCCAGCCTGGGCCGGTTGCTGTACCACGCGGGTCGCTTTGTCGATGCCGCCGACGTGATGGCCCGCGCCGCCGGCGCCGACGCGGGGCTGAGCGCCCTCGACCGGGCCCGGATGCTCAACAACGCGGGGCTGGTGTCCTACCAGTGTGGTCGTCGGCTGCGCGCGCTCGAGCACTGGGAGGCCGCGCTGCTGCTCTTCGAGCGCCTCGGCGCCAACCTCGAACAGATCCGCGTGTCGGTGAACCTGTGCGTCGGCTACCGAGAGGCGGGCCGGTGGGAGCGCGCCCGGCAGGCGGGCGTGTGGGCGGCCGACGAGGCCGAGCGGCGCGAAGAGCACGCCCTGCAGGCCATGGCGGCGGGCAACATGGGCGATCTCTACCTCGATCAGCGTCGCTACACCGAGGCCGAGCGTTGGTACCTGAAGGCGAGCCGCATCGCCCGCGCCCAGGAGATCTCCGGCGAGCTGGTGGAGTTGGCCCGCCGGCAAGCCGAGCTGGCGGTGCTTCGGGACGACGCCGACGCGCTCGTGCGCGCAGACGAGGCGCTACGGGTCGCGGAGGCGGCCGGCGAGACCGTCGAGGCCTGCCGGTCGCGGGCGCTCCGCGCGGTGTGCCTGGCGCGCCGGAGCGGCAGCCGCGAGGTCATCCGTGAGCTGCTCGACAGCGCAGAGGAGCCCCTGCGTGCGGCGGGCGCCGCCGGCGACCTCGCATCGGTGCGGCTGTTGGCCGCCCAGGCGTGGGTGGCGGTCGGTGACGCCGGCCGGGCCGTGGTCAACTGCGACAAGGTCGTCGCCTTCGCCGAGGAGATGGGCCACGTCTCGCTCCGCACCCGGGCCGACCACCTCCTGGCGGCGGCTCGCAAGGTCGAGATGGCCGGCGAACAGGACAACCGGCTCGACCTGCTGGTGAGCCTCGCCGTCGCGGTCGCGCGGCGCCAGGACGACGAGACGGGTCTGCTGCAGACCGTCGCCGAGGCCGCCCTCGAGTTGCTGTCGGGGGAGCGCGCCTTCGTGGTCCTGGCAGGCGACGAGGGCGATGACGGCCGGGCGGATCTCTCGGTGGTCGCCGCGCACACCGCCGAGGGCGTCGAGGTTGGCGTCCCGTCGATGTCGGTCGTCCGCCGCGTGCTCGACGCGCGCACCGAGGTCATCGCCGCCGACCTCTCGGAGCGGGGTGACCTGCGCGAGGCGAAGTCGGTCATGGCCTTCTCCCTTCGCTCCGCGATGTGCGTGCCCATGCTCGACGGAAACGACGTGCTGGGCGCCATCTACGTAGACAGTCAGACCGCCAGCGAGGAGGAGCTGTCGCGCTCGGCGCGCTTCATGCGGGCGCTGGCCGCCCACGCCTCGGTCGCCGTCACCAACGCCCGGCGCGTCAAGGCCATCAAAGAACGCGCGACCTGGGCGGCCGAAGTGGCCCACGACATGCGGTCGCCGGTGAGCTCGATCATCACGCTGGCCGCCACCGTTCGAGAGGATCCCACCGACGCGGAGCTGGTCGAGGAGTGCATGGAAGACATGCTCCTGGCCGGGCGCCGCTGCCTGGCGATGGCGGAGCGCTTCCTCGCTGACGGCAGCGCGCAGCGGGAGCCGGTGGAGATCGCCGCGCTGATCCGCGAGGTCGGCCGCAGCCTCAACCCCGTCGCCCGCGCCAAGGGCGTGGCCTTCGAGTGGAGCGCGGGCGAAGGCGACCTGGTGCTCGGGGATCCCGTCGAGCTGAGCCGCGTGCTCGTGAACCTCGGCTCGAACGCCGTGAAGTACAGCGACGCCGGGGGTCAGGTCAACGTGGAGGCCGAGGCCCGTGGCGAGACGGTGGTCATCGCCGTGCGAGACCATGGGCCGGGCATCCCCGAGGACGCGCTGGCCACCATCTTCGGGCGAGGCGTCCAGGCGCCCGGGGCCCGAAGCGGTCACGGCATCGGGCTGGCGGTCGCGCACCGAATGATCGAAGCTCACGGGGGCGACATCGTCGCCTCGAACCACCCCGACGGTGGCGCCCTGTTCACCGTCACGCTGCCCTTGCACGCCGCTGCCTCTCAGCGCGCGGTATGACCGTCCCCGGAAAGACCATGGCCCTCCCGTCTCCTTTCTCCGAAGCCGGCCATCACAACGTCGGCAAGAGCGGCGTGAACCAGCGACGGGAGCCGCGGCTGGTCCCGGTCGCCTCGCTCCCGGTCCGGGTGGCGGTCGCTGCGCTCGATGGCTCCTGGTCGCTGGGCGAGCGCGCGGCTTGGGACATCTCGAGAGAGGGGGTCGCCGCGGGTCTGCTCGATGCAGAGTCGGCCGACATCCGACTCAGCGCGCCGGTGCAGGTGGCGCTCACCACGCCAGAGTGGACCCTCGAGCTGAAGGGCCTGGTGGCTCACCTCAGCCGCTCGAGCATGTCTCCGATCTGGCCCGCCGTGATCGGGCTCGACCTCGGATTGCCCGGGACCGGACCGCTCCGGGCCGTGCTCATGGAGTACATCGATCGGATCGAAGCGGCGCGCCAGAACGGTGATCCCAAAGTATGAGAATAACGACCGAAGCTCTCATGAAGAGGGCTCCCGGTTCCGTTCCCTCGATTGCCCAGGCAAACCATCCCGGACCCAACCAAGGGCCCGCGGATCCGAACCGGGCACGAGGAAGGCAACATGAACCTCGAGGCAACCAAGAAGCCTCTTGGCTTATGCGCTCTCGGCGCAGTGGCCGCCCTTACGCTGCTGGCCCGCACCGCCCCAGTCGAGACGGATGGCCAGTCTGCATTCGCCGAAGCGACGCCCCCCCCTGCGGCCCCCGTCGTGGCCAGGCAGGCGCACCCCGTGCGCGCCGGCGCGGGTGCCGAGAGCGCGACGCTGGAGCGCGGCTCGTGGGCGCCCGGAGCGGTCGCGGCCTTCGCCGCGGCGCTCGACGCTCCGGCTCCCTACGTGAGCGACGAGTTGCTGGTGCGGGCCGCTGACGGCGCCGCACTCGAGGCGCTGGCGGCCTCGGTCGGCGGTGAGGTCGTGCGCGGCGCCGGTCGCAGCGGCTTCGCGGCCCTGCGCGTCGCCCCCGAGACGGCCGACGCGGCCCGGGCCCAGCTCTCCGCCGACCCCCGGGTCTCTTCGGTGGCCCCGATGGGGCGCATCGCCGGCGCCACGTCCACCAACCCCTGCGACGCCCGGTGGCGGGTCAGCCCGGCTCACCCCGCGCAGTGGCACCTCGACCACGTCAAGGCCGCGCGCCCCGGGACCACCGACCTGTCCGGCGTGACGGTCGCGGTGCTCGACACCGGCGTCGCCTATGAGACCTGGAGCGACGCCGACGGCACCTACACGCCAGTCGCCTCGCTGGCGAGCGGCTCCTTCGTGGCCGCCTACGACTTCGTCAACGGCGACGCGCACGCCAACGACGACCACCAGCACGGCACCCACATCACCAGCATCATCGCGAGCGATGGCGACGTCGAGGGCGTCGCGCCCGGCGTCTCCATCATGCCGCTGAAGGTGCTCGACGAGGACAACGTCGGCACCGAGCTGATGCTCATCGAGGCGCTGTACCACGCCGCCGACAACGGGGCTGACGTCATCAACATGGCGCTGGCCTTCCCCGAGGGCTACACGCCGTCGATGGCGCTGCGCGAGGCCCTGGCCTACGCCGCCGACTCGGGTGCCGTGCTCGTGGGCGCCGCCGGCAACGAGGGCGTCACGTCGGTGGCCTACCCGGCCGCCGCGCCCCAGGTCATCGCGGTGGGTGCCAGCCGCCTCGACGCTGCCGACGTCTCGGTGGCCGCCGACTACACCAACATCGGCCCGAAGATCGACGTGATGGCCCCCGGCGGCGACCTGGGCCGCGACGAGAACGGTGACGGGATCGCCGATGGCATCGTCGCCGAGACCATCGTGCAGGGTGACCCCAGCCAGTCGGGGCTCTACCTGCTGGCAGGGACGAGCCAAGCGTCGGCCATGGTCTCTGGGGCCGCCGCCTGGCTGGTCGCCGGCGGCGCCGACGCAGACGAGGTGCGGGCGCAGCTTCAGAACCGCGCCAAGGACCGCAGCTACGCCTTCAGCGCCGGCACGGGCGCCGGCGAAGTGGACGTCAAGCGCGCCGTGACCGGGGTCTGCACCGACCGGCTCGAGGACTACGATCCGGGCGCATACGCCGTGGGCGTGCTGCCCCGCCTGACCCAAGACGGCGCCGACCTCGTGCCCACGGCCTCGCTGTCGCTGGTGGACGGAGACGGTCAGGCGGTGCGGGGCCAGACGATCTACGTCAACCTGACCGGCTCGACCACGGGCATCCTGAGCTGTCGCACCGATCAGGACGGCGTCTGCAGCGTCGAGGGAGACCCCATCGACACGGCGTCCGAGGGCGACGCGCACGCGTGGGCCTTCCGGGCCGAGGCGGTGGTGCGGCACGACATCTCCCACCAGCCCGGGGGCGTGCTCTTCCACTCCGAGTCGATGGAGGCGGTGCTGGCAGAGCTGGGCAACCGCGACGACCTGACCGACGCGGTGGTGGCCTTCTACGATGACGGCAGCGACGCCGATGCGGCCGAGGCCTACACCTTCATCGACATGGGCACCGGCCTGGCGAGCAGCCCCTTGGGCGTCATCGCGACCCCGTCCCTCATCGAGGCCATCGCGAGCACGAACCCCCTGCCCGAAGACGACGCCGCCATCGACGGCACCGGTCTGGCCAGCAGCCCGCTGGGGCTCCTGGCGCCGGTCGTGCTGACCGTCAGCGTGGACGGCAGCGGCCTGGCGAGCAGCCCCCTGGGGCTGGTCTTCGGCGACTTCGACCCGACGGTGGACGACCTCGACGGCACCGGCCTGGCGAGCAGCCCGCTCGGCTTCGTGGGAGACGTCGATGTCATCGTCTTCTCGAACGAACTGTCCTTCGCGAGCGACGCCGACCTGTCGGGCGCCGGGCTGGCGAGCAGCCCGCTGGGCTTCACCGGGCCGGGTCTGCTCGACCCCACGCTCGCCGACAACGGTGAGGCGCTGCAGATGGGCAGCGCGACCGGGCCGGCGCTCGCGCTGGACGGCACGGCCACCGGCGCGTGGCTCGACGGGGGCGGCTTCGTGACCGGCGCAGGCTACCCGCTGGCGTCGCTGCTCATCACCGCGCAGCTGGTCGAAGTGCCGGCCGCGGCGGCCAGCCTGATGCCCACCGGCCAGGGTTCACAGGCGCTGTAGACCGCCCGCGGGTCTCGCCGCTTCGTCCCGCTCCGGCCCTCATCGGGTGTCGGGGCGGGGCGTCGGCGTCTCGGAGCTCAGCGCGTGGAGAGCGGCGCGCCGTACAGCCGGCTGCGGTGGTCTACGAAGCCGAAGGCCGCGCCCAGGTCGGACTGCAGGCTCCACAGCGGGCGGCCCTGCCGGTCTACGATGTCGAGCTGGCCGGCCGAGCTGTACATGACCACGGTGTTGCCGTCGTCGAGGCGGACAGCGTCGCCCAGGAAGACGACGTGGATGCAGCGGTCGGAGCGGCTCTCCCAGTCGACCCAGGCCTCCCCCGACTCGAAGTCGAGGGCGATCTCGGTGGCGCGTGAGCAGGAGTCCGGCGTGCCACGGTTGAAGGTGAGCAGGCCGCCGTCGACCAGCTGCGTGGAGTGCGGCGCCTCGAGCAGGACGTCGGGCGAGGCCGGCGCGAAGTCGCCCCGGGTGTTCGACAGCTCCCAGTTGGTCTCGCCGGTGGCGCGGTCGACGGAGATGAGCGAGCCCAACGGGGCGGGGGCTGCGGGGTCGCCGAACTCCGGCAAGCTGATGAGGTAGCTGTCGGTGGACTGATCCCAGGTGAGGCCGTTGGCGTGGGCCCACTCGGCGACCCCCGGCGCGTCGATCACGTCGAGGGGCACCGACGGGCCGAGGCCGTGGTCGAAGTCCTCCCACATGTTCCAGGCCACCCGCTCGGCGCCGTCGGGGCTGCGCTCGAACACCACGTCGCCGCGCAACAGCGAACCGTCGGCGAGCTCGCGGCTCTCCCACCCCAAGAAGGCCAGCCTGCCGTCGGGCAGCTCGGCGAAGTCGCGGTGGATGTTGTCGAGCAGGATCTCGTCGATGTAGCGGCCGTCCCAGGGCACCCGCCAGATGGCGCCCGGCTGACCCGGCGCTGCCTGGGCGTTCACCAGGATGGACTCTCCGTCGAGCGAGAAGTCGACCCGGTAGGCGGCGGAGTTGGCCGCCACGTCGTCGGGCAGCTCCCAGGCCCAGACGAGCTGGCCGGCGGTGTCGACCACGGCGGCGAAGCGGCGCTCGGCGGTGAGGATGGGCATGGCCAAGAAGGCGTCGCTCACCGGCCCGGCCTCGCTCCGGGTGAGGGCCAGCTCGGGCATGCCCACGGGCAGGGCCGTGGTGTGAGCCGTGCGCAGGTCGTCGCACCACAGCGCGCCGTTGATCTCGGCGAAGAGGCGGTAGGTGACGTCGGTGTCGGGGAGCAGCCCCCGAAGGGTCGCGCCTTGGCCGGGGTCGGCCGCCACTTCGCGCTCGATTCCGAGCGAGTCGGCGTAGCGCACCCAGGTGTGGCTGGCGCCGGGCGCTTGCCACTCGATCCGGACCACCGAGCCCACCGCGCCCGGCTCTGGCTGGGCGATGGATTCGAAGGCGCCCTCGTCGAGCGCGCATGCGCCTTCGGCGCCTTGACCGAGCGGGGCGTTCGACAGGTCGTCGCCGGTCTGGCCTGGCGCGTCGTCGGACGGCGCCGAGGCGTCGGTCGAGGCGTCGGGAGCGCAAGCGAGGGCGCCGATCAGGAGGGCCGATGCGCGGGGGACGAACGACATGGCGTCACCGAGGACTGGGGGGACGCCCGCGCGTGGCTCGCGGGCTTCTCACCTTCACAGCATCTATCGAGACCATGTCTCCGAATGTCACGAGCTGTACAGGCTGTGTGTGTCGCCTCTGTCGGGTCACCAGCGGAGGACGGCGGCCCCCACCGACAGCCCCGCGCCCGTCCCCACAAGCAGCACCGATTGGCCGCGTTCAAGGCGGCCTTCAGATTCGGCGACGGACAGGGCCAGCGGGATGGACGCGCTGATGCAGTTGCCGAAGCGGGCGACCACATCGACCACGCGGTCGGAAGAAAATCCGAGGCGTGGGAGCGCCGCCAGCGCCGGGCCCGAGGCCTGATGCGGCACCACCACCGCGATGTCGTCGCGCGTCAGCCCGGCCTGGTGGAGGGCGCGGTCGATGATGGGGCCGACCGCCTTGCGGGCCATTCGGTAGATCCGCGGGCCGTTCATCTGGAAGCGGTGGTGCGCTGGCAGGGTGTCGGGGTGGTCGGGCGGGTGCCGCGAGCCGAAGCCGCGGATGCGGGCGAGGTCGGCGCCCTCGGGGAGGGTGGTGAGCGCGTAGCCGAGCAGCGCG
>JBDQIL010000040.1:0-11076 GCA_040264415.1 Myxococcota bacterium | reverse complement strand
GGTGGCTGACGATGGCCTGGGCGGCGAAGTCGGCCACGGTGACGGGCGACTTGTCGCCCTTCTGGAGCGTGGCGCCGGCGACCAGGCGGGCCTGGACCTCCTGGCAGACGCGGCTGGCGGCGACGACGGCGTCGATGGCGAGCGAGCGCTCGCGGGCGAGGGCGGACATGGGGGCTCCGAGGGGCGGGGTGCGGCAGCCCCGGCCTATTCAGTCACAGGGCCACGCGCCCAGGCTGCGGGCGTTGTCGTCCTCGTCGCACTCCTCGATGAGGTCGTCGTCATCGACCACCACCCACAGCTCGTCTGCGCCCCACTCGGCGGCGGACAGGTCGAAGCGGGCGGAGTAGCGGCCCGCGCCGGCGGGCACCACGGCGGCAGCCTCGGCGCGCACGGGGGCGCCGTCGGGGCCGCCCTGGCGGAACAGCAGGCTGGGCGGATCGGGCGGGGTGAGCAGCCCCTCGTTCTCGACCGGCAGCCAGATCACGACGTGTCCGTCGTCGCACTCGTCCAGGCAGACCTCGGGGGTGCCGGGGGTCAGGTCGGGGCGCCAGTGACCCGGCGCGTCGGAGCGTCCGCCGGCGCGGAAGTTGTTCCAGGTCGCCCAGTTGGGCAGCTGGAAGGTGGGCACCGTGCCGTCGTTGTTGATGTTGGTGATGTGGTAGGCGTGCTGGTTCCAGATGGAGCGGGCTGGCGCCCAGGAGCCGTCGGCGTCGCCCACCACGGTGATCCCGCTCCAGCCCGCCCAGCCCAGGTTGTTGGACGCCACCACGATCTCGGCGTCGCCGTCGGCATCTACGTCGGCGATGACCGGGTACTCGAAGAGCGTGCCGTTGGCGTGGCCGGTCTCCTGCATCAAGACGTTCCCCGTGGAACCGTCGTAGACCCACAGGGTGTGCTCGTCGGCGTAGACCACCTCGGCGTCGCCGTCGCCCTCGAAGTCGAAGACGCTGCTGCCGGTCACCGACGACGAGCGGTCTTCGGTCGTCTGCGACCACCGCACGCTGCCGTCGGTCTCGAAGACCGTGTAGTAGTCGCGCCCGGCCACGCCCACCTCGGGATCGCCGTCGCCGTCGAAGTCAGCGATGGTCGGAGGGCCGCCGCCGCCGCCGGGGATGGGCGTGCTCCACAGCGTCGTGAGGCTGTTGTCGAGCAGGGTGACGGTGGCGCTGGCGACCACCACGAGGTCGGGGCGGCCGTCGCCGTCGAAGTCGCCGGCGGCCGTGAACCCGTCGCCCGCGGTGTGGCTGGCCAGGACGCTGCCGTCGGTGTCGTAGACCGTGTCTCCGGCCACCACCTCGAGGGCGCCGTCGTTGTCCCAGTCCACCGCGAAGCTCAGGAAGACCCCCGAGCCGGTGCCGCCCGCGCCGGTCCACAGCAGGTTGCCCACGTGATCGAAGACCTGACGGCCCATGATGACCTCGGTGTCGCCGTCGGCGTCGAGGTCGGCGAGGGCCGGGGCGCCGTAGGCCGAGGTCTCCGAGCCGGCGGCCCACAGCAGGCTGCCGTCGGCGCCGCGCACGCACACCACGGCCTGCTCGACCCCGGCGAAGCACATGTCGGGCTGGCGGTCGCCGTCCACGTCGCCGATCGCCACGCCGCCACACCCGTAGGCGCTCACGCCGCCCGCCGACGCGAGGCTCCACAGCTCGCCGCCACCGTCGCCCGAGATGACGTGCAGCGCGCCGGCCGAGGTGTAGCGGGGGTGGGCGTAGGCCGTGAACACGATCTCGGGCGTGTCGTCGGCGTCGATGCGCCCGTCGCCGTTGTCGTCGGTGAGGTTGGCCACCGCGGGGGTCATCATCACCTGGTCGTAGCCGGGCAGCAGGCCGCTGCTCGACCACTGCCACTCCACCGTGGGGCTGAATGTGCCCACCTCGGGCTCGGCCACGCAGTCTTCGTTGGTGGTGACCGTGTAGTCGGTGGGGGCGGTCGCCGCGCTGCAGTCGAGATCTACCGGGGGCGCCGTGTCGTCGCTCGCGGTGTCGGGCGGGTCGCCGTTGGGGACCCGCTTGCTGTTCAGGTCGTACTCCGAGCAGCCCGCCGCGAGCGAGAGCGCAGCGCAGAGCGACGGGAGGAGCAGGCGGGGCATGGTCGCCACCGGGCCGGGGGAGCCATCAGTCTACCAGAGACCCCGCCCCGACCTCCCGGACCGCAACCGGTGTGAGGCTGGTGCCGGGGGCTGGCGCCGGGGGCTGGGCCGCCGCCGCCCCCGATGGGGCCGCCACCCACGCGGCTGTCGCCCAGATGTTCTGTCTGGGGCAGGGCGGTGAAGCGGTACCTGGGGTCGCCCGGGCGGGAGCCGAGCGGACAGCAGCGCGGGTCGGGCCTCGAGCGGGCCACGGCGCACGTCGATGGTGGAGGTTCTCAGATGCGAACCGGTGGATGTCTCTGTGGGGCGGTCCGCTACCGGGCCACGCTCTCGCGCGATCGGGTGGGCGCGTGTCACTGCGCCATGTGCCGGCGCTGGACCGGCGGCCCGCTGATGACCGTGTCGGCCTCGTCGGTCACCTTCGACGCCCCCGACGCGGTCTCGACCTACGCGTCGAGCGCGTGGGCTGAGCGCGGATTCTGCGCCACCTGCGGCAGCGTGTTGTTCTACCGGTTTCTGGGCGGGACGCCTGACCAGGCCGTGCCCCACCTCACCTACGGCAGCCTCGACGACCCCACCGGCCTCACGCTGGGCCTCGAAGTGTTCATCGACGAGAAGCCCGACGGGTACGAATTCGCCGGAGAGCGAAAGCAGTTGACCGCCGCACAGGTGATGGGCGGCTGAGCCGCCCGGCCGTGGGGCCGCTGCCGCCGGGTGGTCTGGGTGGTGGTCGCCCCGCGGTGTGGCACGGTGGTTGCAAGGGTCGTCGGTGCCCGTCCTCCACGACGGCCTCGAACTCCCGAGAGAAGTGCCCCAGGAATGCTGCGTCATCGCCCTGCTCCGGGCCGCCTGTCGGTCCGGGGCGCGCCCTCCGGCCTGCACAGTTCGTGCACCGGACTGCGCAACTTGTGCACTGGGGTGCACGCATCGCCCTGGTGGCCTTCACCGGGTGCGCCGCGACGCCGTCGGATTCCGACGGTCCCAGCGCCGCCCGCTTGCCTCCGCCCAGCCTCGCGACCGCCGAGCGCCCCTTCGAGCCGCTCCCCCAGACCATGGACCTGTCGCAGCCCGTCGTGGAGCTGGGTCGACGCCTCTTCGAAGAGCCGCTGGTCTCGGGCAGCGGGGATCGCGCGTGCGTGGACTGCCACGCCCTGTCCGAGGGCGGCGTGGTCCCGGGCGAGGAGCGCTCGAACCATCCGATGACGGACTCGGGCCCGTACAACGTGCCCACCGTCTTCAACGTCGCCTTCAACTACCGCTACAACTGGCAGGGGCGGTTCTCGACCCTCGAAGACCACCTGGGCGGCCCGATGATGAGCGCGTCGGTCATGGACGCCGGGTCGTGGCCAGCGCTGATCGAGCGGCTGCGGCCGTCCTACGAGGATGACTTTCGGCGCGCGGGGTACGCGGCGGGCCTGAGCGAGGTGTCCATTCGAGACGCGCTCGCGACCTACCAGCGCTCGCTGGTGACCCCCGACGGCCGCTTCGACCGCTTCCTGCGCGGCGAGCTGGAGCTGACGCCCGCCGAGGCCCGCGGCTTCCAGTCGTTCCGAGACCTCGGCTGCGCCACCTGCCACCAGGGGATCAACGTCGGCGGCAACCTCGTGCAGCCCTTCGGGGTGATGGAGGACGCCTTCGAGCGCCCCCTGCTCGAGCCGGACTACGGGCGCATGTTGCTCACGGGCGACGAGGCCGACGCCCACGTGTTTCGGGTGCCCAGCCTGCGCAACGTGGCCTTGACGGCGCCCTACTTCCACGACGGAAGCGCCCAGACGCTTCCGGACGCGGTGCGCAAGATGGCCCGCATGCAGCTTGGCTTTCGGCCGACCGACGACGAGACCGACGACATCGTGGCCTTCCTGCACACCTTGACCGGCACCTACCAGGGGCGGCCGCTCTCCCTCCCGGGGGAGCCATGAGCGTGTCGCTCGGCCTCCGGGTCGCCTTTGGGGTGAGCCTGCTCGCGCTGGTGAGCGCGACCGCGTTGGCGTGGGAGGCCCGCGTGGCGGCCGACGCCCACGCTCGCTACGCGCGCGACCTGCGCGCTGCGGTCGAGCTCGACGCCCAGCTCAACGAGCAGGTGGCCGAGTCGCACATGGGCTTCGTCACCCACTACGACGACCTGGTGCGCACCTGGGATCGCGTGGTCGCGAACCGGTCCGCCCTCGACCGGCTCCCCCGTCACCTGCACGGGCCCTCTCGCGACGCCCTGGTCGCGGCCTTGGGGCCGCTCGAAGAGGCGGTGCGGTCGAAGCAGGTCGATCTGGAGCGGTTCAAGTCGGACCGGGCGGTCCTCCGAAACGCGGAGCACGCGCTGCCGGTCAGCGTCGCCCGTCTGCAGGCGGCGCTGGCCCGCGCGGGCACCGCCGAAGAGCAGGAGCGGTTCTCGGCCCTGCTCGACGATCTGTTGTTGCAGGTGGTCTCGCCCGAGCCCGAGCGCGGCGCGCGGGCGGCCTGCAGCCTCGCGCTGATCGCGCCCCACATCGGCCCGCCGCCGGCAGGCTGCCCCGACGAGGGGCGCTGGCTGGTCCACGATCAGCCCGAGCTGCGCGACCTGGCGGGCTCGGTTCGTCAGCTGGGCGAGCTGGTGCTGGAGCGCGGGCCCTTGACCGAGGCGCGGGTTCGGGCGCTGATGACGGCGCCGGTCGCCGACCAGGCGCTCCGGGCGGCGGCTCGCTACGACGTGGCCCACGCCGAGGCGGTCGACCGGTCGCAGCGTCGCGTTCGGTCGGCCGAGGGCTTGCTGGCCATCAGCTTGCTGCTGGGTGCGGGGCTCATCATCGCGCGCATCCAGCGCGACGCGGTGGCGCTGCGTCGCACCACAGAGCAGCTCGAGACGGCCAACGAGGCGCTGCGGGCCGAGGTCGATCGGGAGGCCGAGCTGGCCCGGCTCAAGAGCCGATTCGTGTCGATGACCTCGCACGAGTTCCGCACGCCGCTGTCGGTCATCCTCAGCTCGGCCGAGCTGCTGGAGGCCTATGGCCATCGATGGAACCTGGAGGGCCAGCACAAGCACCTCCACCGGATCAGCCAGTCGGGACGCGCCATGTCGGCGATGATCGACCGCGTCTTGGTGATCGGCCGCGCCGACGCCGAGCTGCTCGAGGTCAAGCCCGAGGAGCTGGTGCCGGTGGCGCTGGCCCTTGAGGTGGTCGAGGAGCTCCGCTCTGGGCCGGGCGCCGGGCGTCGAATCGAGCTGTTGGAGGAGGGCGGCGCCGCGCCGCGCCGCCTCGACCCGAGGCTGCTGCGGCATGTCCTCGAGAACCTCCTCACCAACGCCCTGAAATACTCCCCCGACCACGCCCCGGTGCGCCTGCGGGTGTCCGACGACGCCGGCGGCGTACGGTTCGACGTCGTGGACGAGGGCATCGGCATCCCGGCCGAAGACCGCGAGATGCTGTTCGAGCCCTTCCATCGCTGCGGCAACGCCGCCGACATCCCCGGGACCGGGCTCGGCCTGGCCATCGTCCGCCGGGCGGTCGACGCCCACGGTGGATCCATCGAAGTGGACAGCGCGCCCGGCCGCGGCACCACGTTCCGGGTGCGAGTGCCCGAGCTCAAGGAGATCGGATGAAACGCGTCCTGGTCATCGACGACGACCCTGGCATCCTCGACAACGTGTTGGAGCTGCTGGAGGCGGAGGGCTTCGATGGCGTCGGCGCCCACGACGGGAAGTCCGGCGTGGCCAAGGCGCTGTCGCGCCCGCCCGACCTGATCGTGTGCGACATCGGCATGCCGGTGATGGACGGCTACGCCGTGCTGGCGAGCATCCGCGACTACCCCCACACCGCCACGGTGCCCTTCATCTTCCTGACCGCGCGGGCCAGCCGCGCCGACGTCCGACAGGGCATGAACCTCGGGGCGGACGACTACCTGACCAAGCCCTTCGCGCGCCGAGAGCTCCTCGACGCGGTGCGGAGCCGGCTCGACCGACACGCCGCGCTGACCAGCGAGCCCGACGCGCCGCCCGGCCCGCGGGGGGCGCCGTCGTCGTCGGGTCCCATCGTCGAGTCGTCTGCCCTGCGGGCGGTCTATGCCGAGGCTGTGGCCGCCGCGCGCTCCGACCTCGCCGTGCTCCTGTTGGGCGAGACCGGCGTGGGCAAGGACGTGCTCGCGCACGCGGTGCACCAGGCGTCGCGCCGCGCCGCTGAGCCCTTCGTGCCGCTGAACTGCGCGGCCCTCTCCGACTCGCTGCTGGAGAGCGAGCTGTTCGGGCACGAGAAGGGCGCCTTCACGGGCGCCACCGCGCGCCGTGAGGGGCTCTTCGAGGCGGCCGACGGCGGGACCGTCTTCCTCGACGAGATCGGCGACCTGCCGTCGGCGACCCAGGTCACCTTGCTGCGGGTGCTCGAGGACCGCCGGGTGCGTCGCGTGGGCGGCCGCAGCTACGTCGACATCGACGTGCGCTTCGTCTCGGCGACCAACAAGGACCTGCAGGCCGAGTCGGCGGCGGGCCGCTTTCGCATGGACCTCTTCTACCGGATCGGGGCGGTGGTGCTCACCGTGCCGCCGCTGCGCGATCGGCGGGCCGACATCGCCCCCCTGGTGCAGCGCTTCGGAGACGGCATGCGCAAGCGCATGGGGTGGGCGGGGCCGGCGGTCGTCGAGCCGGGCGCCCTCGACGCCATGGTGGCGTCGCCCTGGCCCGGAAACGTACGCGAGCTGCGCAACGTGGTGGAGCGGGCGGTCGCGCTGAGCGGCGGAGACGCGGTGGCGCTCGACCACCTGCCGGCCCCCCTGCGGAGTGGCGGTGGCGGGCCCGCGGGGGGCCCGTCCGAGGCCCCGCGCTCCGGCGGGCTCATCGAAGACGCCCGGGCCCACCAGCGCGAGCTGGAGAAGCGTCGCATCCAAGAGGCCCTCGACGCCCACGGCGGCAACCAGACGCGCACGGCGCGGGCCCTCGGGATCTCCCGCCGCACGCTCATCAACCGGCTGGACGAGTTCGGGCTGCCGCGCCCGCGCAAGTAGGGGCTCAGCGGCGCCAGCAGGAGAGGGGGCCGCCCTGGTCGGCGACGGCGTCGAAGGTGCCGCCGTCAGCGGCGATGTCGCCCACCATGGCGCCCTCGAGGCGGTGTCCGAGCACGCGGGTCTCCAGGCCGGCGCCGGGCAGGGTGAGGGTGCAGCCGTCGCCCATGCCGGCCTGCTCGGTCCACTCCCGGGTGCCGTCTGTGCAGGTCCAGTCGCCCTCGAGATCGACGCAGAGGTCGAGGGTGGCCGTGCGGAGCGACGCGCCCACCGCCACGGGGGTGGGGGCGCTCACGTAGGTGCAGTCGTCGGTGGCCCAGTCCACCTCGACCTCGTACTCGCCGGGGGCGAGGTCGATCGACGACGGGGTGGTGCCGCGCACGCTCCAGTCGGAGCCCGGCTTGCTCACCGTGAAGGTGGCGCAGCTGATGTCGTCGGGGGTCCCGTCGGCCGAGAACAGGCGGGCGTCGATGGCCAGCGCGTGGTTGGTGCGGGCCTCGGTCGTGGCGCAGGGGTCGGCGTCGGGGCCGGCCTCGTCGCAGGCCACGAGCGGGAGGATGAGTGCGAGGGCGGCGAGGGGAGCGATGCGGTTCATGGGACCTCCGGGGTGGATGCCAACCATGAATGCACCTTCCGTGCCAGGTTCGTTGTGCAGGTCGAGGGTGGCCGCCTGAAGCGCCTCTTCATCGGTTCGGTGCGAGCGCACCCCCCCCGGTTGTGCAGGCCATTGCGCAGCGTGCACGCCGCGATTGCACAAGTCGTGCAGCGGTGTGCAGCGGTGTGCAGGGCGGCGGAGCGGCCGGCGCTCTATGCGGTGGCGGTGGCCGGGCGGCGGCTGGACCCGTGCAGGTCGAGCTGCCCGAACCCATCCCGGGGGCCCTGGAGCTGGACCGACCGGGCTCGGCCTGCCTCGAGCGCTGAGAGGACGGGTGCGAAGAGCGCGGGGGCCATCCAGCAGTCCACGGTGTCGCCCCCGCGTCGGCTGGCCCGTCGCTGCATGGGGGCGTCGCCGGCGAGCGGGGCGAGGAAGGTCAGGGTGGCGACGGCGCTGCCGTGGGTGAGCACGAGGCGCCCTCCCGGCGGCTGGCTGGGCCCCTGGAGCGACCGCAGGCAGACCCCCCAGTCCAGCACGGGGAAGGACAGGATCTCGTCTTCGATGCGCACGCCGTCGCTCCTGGCAGCCTCCCGGGGGTGACGGCCCGCCCGCATCGGGGGCCGGCCCGTGGGCCGACCGACCCGCCCCCGCAGCGGGGCGCCCGCACCCGGCGAGCGCCCCCTGCCGGGCGCCTCAGCCCTTGTCGCCGCCGCGTCCTTGGGCCGCGGTCTCCAGCAGCTTGGGCAGGTCTACGCCCAGCGCGCCCTTGAGCTCCTCGACCAGCCGGACCGCCTTGGTGGCGGTGCCGTCTTGCGACGTGGCCGGCAGCACGGTGATCTTGTCCACCTTGACGTGATCGATGGTGCCCACCAGGCTGCCCATGAGCCCCTGCAGCTTCTGCATCAGGAAGATCTCGCGCGCGTTGTCGCCGCCCTTCTGCCAGGTGTCGATCATCTCGTTGAGCACGGCGACCGTGGCCTTGCCGTCCTCGGTGATGGCCGAGCTCGCGCCCTTGGCCTCGGCCTGCATCTTCTGCATGTCGGCCTGGGCCGGGGCCAGCACGTCGGCCTGCAGCTGCCGGCGCACCTGCTCCACCCGCGCGCGCTGCACGTCGAGGTCGGCCTTGGCGCGGGCGATGGCGGCCTTCACGCGACCCACCTCTTCGGCCACCATGGCCTGCTTCTTGGTCTGGGCGTCGCGCACCCGCCGCTCGGTCTCGGCAGAGACCACGCTGCGCTCGGCGTGGATGCCGGCGAGCTGCGCCCGCTGCATGTTCTCGGCCTCGCGGGTGAGGCTCACCGCCTTGGCCTCGGCCGCGGCGATGCGGGCCCGCTTGACCACCTCGGCCGACTGCCTGCGGCCCAGGCTGTCGAGGTACTGCACGTCGTCGCTCACGTTCTGGATCTTGAGCGTGTCGAGGGCCAGCCCCAGCTTGCCGAGGTCGTGGTCGGCCTCCTCCAGCAGCTTCTCTGCGAAGGCGATCTTGTCGTTGTTGACCTCTTCGGGGGTGAGCTGGCTGAGCACCCCGCGCAGGTTGCCTTCCAGGGTCTCCTTGGCGATCTGGATGATGACCTTGCGTTCCATGGTGAGGAAGCGCTCGATGGCGTTGCCCAGCGAGGGCTCGTGGCTCGCGATCTTGAGGTTGGCCACGCCTTGGACCTTGAGCGGGATGCCGCCCTTGGAGTAGGCGTTGGTGACCGCGACCTCGATGATCATGTTGGTGAGGTCGATGCGGTCGACCGTCTCGAGGAAGGGCACGCGGATGCCCCGGCCGCCGCGCACCACGCGGTAGCCGACCGTCTTGCCGCCGATCTTGTGGGGGCGGCCCGAGAAGATGAGCGCCTCGTTGGGGCCCGCGATGAACACGAGGTTCTTGAGCACGAGCGCGAGCGCGAGGGCTGAGATGACCGTGACGACGGTGACGACACCAAAGAGACCACCCATCACTTCACCTCCGTTTCGATGGCCGGGGGGACCGGGCCCGCGGCTGCAGCCTGTTGTCTCGCGTTCGACGAGGTCGTGCCCGACAGGATGCCGGTGACATCGACGCCCGTGGACGCGTGCAGCTCTTCGAGCACCTGCCGGATCATGGCGGGGAAGCTGGCGATGTGGCGGGGCAAGGCCTGCCCGTCGCCGCCGTCGATCAGCGTGACCTCGCCCAGGTCGAGGTCGCCCACGCGGTCGGTGACCGTGCGCAGCACCTCCTCGAGCTGCTGGATGAGGAAGATGTCGCGAGCGTCGGGCCCGGCCCGCAGCCAGGTCTCGGTCATCATGCCGAGCACGTCGGCCATGGCCTTGCCGCTCTCTTCGATGCTGGCGGCCTCACCGCGGGCGCGCAGGGCCTGGGCCTCGCGCTGGGCCTCGGCGGGCAGCACCACGTCGGCGATCAGGCGCAGCTCCTCGAGCTGCTTGCGGATCTCTTGCAGCTCGGTCTCGGCCTCGGCGCGGGCGCGCAGGGCGGCGGCCTCGGCCTGCTCCTCTTCGGAGCGGGCCGTGGCCTCGAGCTCTGCGCGCAGCTGCCGCAGCGAGTTGCGGGCCTGCACGATCTGGGTCTCGGCGGTCTGCACCGCCACGTCGCCCACCTGCCGGGCCTCGGCCTCGACCTCTTCGGCCTCGGCCTTGGCGTTGGACTCGGCCACCTCGGCGTCGCGGATGACCTCGGCGATGCGCTTTCGGCCGATGCTGTCGAGGTACATCACGTTGTCGGTCACGTTCTGGATCTTGAGCGTGTCGAGCTGCAGCCCGAGCTTCTCGAAGTCCTCTTCGGCCTCGTCCACCAAGGCGTTGGCGAACTTGAGGCGGTCCTCGTTGACCTCTTCGGGCGTGAGCGTGGCCAGCACGCCGCGCAGGTGGCCCTCGAGGGTCTCTTTGCCCACGCGCCGGATCTCGGCGGGGTCGCGGCCCAGGAAGCGCTCGATGGCGTTGTTCATGCGGCGCCGGTCGCTCGTGACCTTGACGTTGGCCACGGCGTGCACGTTCAGCGGGATGCCGCCGCGCGAGTAGGCGTCGGTCACGCGGATGTCGATGGGCATGGTGGACAGCTCCATGCGCTCGACCTTCTCGAGCACGGGGATGCGCATGCGCCAGCCCCCGCCGACCACCTCGCGGTAGCCGATGCTCTGACCGTCAGCGAGCTGCCGCTGGCGCCCGGAGAAGATGAGCACCTCGTTCGGTCGCCCGATGTGCAAGAAGCGGCTGACGACGACGGCGACGGTCAGCAGCGCGATGGCGAGGGCGAATGCGCCCCCTCCGAAGAGGATGGCCTGGACGAGCGCTTCCATTAGGGGGAGGACTCCGGGGCGGGGGTGGGCGCGCCCGCCGGGAGGCGGCGCAGCGGGGTGACGACGGCGACGCCGTCGTCGATGGCGACGACCAGCACCGGCTCTTTGCGAGCCATGAGCGCGTCGTCGCGGGTGCGGGCCATGAG
>JBDQIL010000039.1:0-11138 GCA_040264415.1 Myxococcota bacterium | reverse complement strand
GGTGGGTGAGCAGCGCGCGCAGGCCGAGCAGCCGCACCTTGCGCTCGAGGCCGGCGAAGGTGCGGTCGTCGGGCGCGGGCAGGGTCAACAGAGCGGGCGGGAGCGACATGGGTGCAGGGTAGCCGGGCGGCGCGGGCTACACCGCGACCCCGTTCTCGACGGCCCAGGCCTCGAGCGACCGCAGGCGGTCGCGCAGCTCAGCGGCGCGCTCGAAGTCCAGCTTCTTGGCGGCGTCTCGCATCTCGCGCTTGAGGCGCTTGAGGGTGTTGCCCACCGTCTTGGGGTTGACCTCGTCTTCGCCCGGCAGGCGCAGCTCGGGGCGGTCGTCGCGGGCGAGCACGCGCTCGCCGTCGAGCAGCGCGGCCAGCGGCGACTCGATGGCCTTGCGGATGGTCTCCGGGGTGATGCCGTGGGCCTCGTTGTAGGCCGCCTGCTTCTCGCGGCGGCGGTCGGTCTCGCCGATGGCCGCGCGCATCGAATCGGTGGTGCGATCGGCGTAGAGGATGACGCGACCGTCTGCGTTGCGGGCGGCCCGGCCGATGGTCTGCACCAGGCTGGTCTCGTTGCGCAGGAAGCCTTCTTTGTCGGCGTCGAGCACCGCCACCAGGGCCACCTCGGGGATGTCGAGGCCCTCGCGCAGCAGGTTGATGCCCACCAGCACGTCGAACTCGCCGCGACGCAGATCCCGCACGATCTCGATGCGCTCCAGGGTGTCGATGTCGGAGTGCAGGTACTTGGCCCGCAGCCCGAGCTCCTGGTAGTAATCCGACAATTCTTGGGCCATGCGCTTGGTGAGCACGGTGACCAGCACCCGCCAGCCGGCCTCGATGGTCTTGTGGATCTCGCCGAGCAGATCGTCCACCTGGTCTGCGGCGGGCCGCACCTCGATGGCCGGATCGAGCAGCCCGGTGGGCCGGATGACCTGCTCCACCACCACCCCCCCGGCGACCTCGAGCTCGTAGCGAGCGGGCGTGGCCGAGACGTAGATGGCCTGGTGCACGTGCTCCTCGAATTCGTGGAACTTCAGCGGACGGTTGTCGAGGGCGCTGGGCAGGCGAAAGCCGAAGCGCACGAGGTTCTCCTTCCGCGCGCGGTCGCCCTTGTACATGCCGCCCACCTGGGGGATGGCGACGTGGCTCTCATCGACGATGAGCAGCCAGTCCTTCGGGAAGAACTCGATGAGGGTGGGCGGCGGCTCGCCGGTCTCGCGGCCCGACAGGTGGCTGCTGTAGTTCTCGATGCCGTTGCAGCGCCCGGTCTCCTCGATCATCTCGAGGTCGAACATCGTGCGCTCCTCGAGGCGCTGGGCCTCGAGCAGCTGGCCGCGGTCGCGCAGCTCGGTGAGGCGCTCCTGCAGCTCCACCCGGATGGCGTCGGTCGCGCGCTTGAGCTGGTCTTGGGGCGTGACGTAGTGGCTGGCCGGGTAGATGGCGATCTTGTCGAGGTCTTCGAGGCGGGTGCCGCGCAGGCCGTCGATGACGCTGATGCGCTCGATCTCGTCGCCGAACATCTCGACCCGCCAGGCGCGCTCGTCGTCGTGGGCGGGGAAGATCTCGATGACGTCGCCGCGAGCACGGAAGGTGCCGCGGTGGAAGTCGCTCTCGTTGCGCTCGTAGAGGATCTCGACCAGGCGCCGCAGGATGGTCCGCCGGTCGATCTCCTGACCGACGGTGAGCCGCAGCAGCATGTCGTCGTAAGCCTCGCGGCTGCCGAGCCCGTAGATGCACGAGACCGAGCTGACGATGATGACGTCGCTGCGCTCGAGCAGCGACCGGGTGGCAGCGTGCCGCAGCTTGTCGATGCGCTCGTTGATGAGCGCATCCTTCTGGATGTAGGTGTCCGACGACGGGACGTAGGCCTCAGGCTGGTAGTAGTCGTAGTAGCTGACGAAGTACTCGACGGCGGCGTCGGGGAAGAGGCGCTTGAGCTCACCGAAGAGCTGGGCCGCCAGCGTCTTGTTGTGGGAGAGCACCAGGGTCGGCCGCTTGGCTGCGGCGATGACATGGGCCACGGTGAAGGTCTTGCCGGTGCCCGTGGCGCCCAACAGCACCTGGTGTCGATCGCCGCGCTCGACGCCCTCCACCAGCTCACGGATGGCCTGCGGCTGATCGCCGGCGGGCTCGAAGGGCAGCACCAGGTTGAAGTCGGCCATCGGTCCTCCGGACGCCAGCGCCTAACCGCGCCGGTCGGTGAGAGGGCGCGCGACCCGCGCAGGGAGCGGCGGCAGCGGCGGGCGGCAGGGATGCCGCTCGGGGGCGCGCCACGAGGGCGGAGGGCGTGGAGGGCGTGCCAGGTGATGTGCATTGCATATTGGGTCAGGTGATGCATGACTGGAGGCAGCACCGGTGCCAGCTCCGGTTCAGGCTCGTAGGCTCGTACCAGGTCGTGCACGTTGCACGTTGATTCGGATGATGCGCCGGTCCATCCAGTCGATCCCCGTGCTGGGCATCAACATTCGCTCTGAGCCCGCATCTTCCGTTGAAGTTCGTTCCATGGCGTTGAATCGCGAAGCACATGGGACAAGATGCAATGCGAATCACCTGACACCGTTGTTGCAAATCACCTGACACCGTTGGCCCTTGGGACAAGATGCAATGCGAATCACCTGACACCGTTGCACCGTTGCTTGCCGATGCTGACACCGTCACTGCCGATGCTGACACCGTTGCCCGTCGCTTGCCCTCGCCACCGTCGCGTTGTCCGCCGTTGACGGCGTTCCGCGTCGAGAGCTCCAGCCCATCCGCCCCGGGGCCCTGACCAGCAGCTACCGCTTCCGAAGTCGGGCCGAATGATGTACGGTCGAACAGGTTCGTCCACCGCAATCGCTCGGTGTCCCCATGCGTTCGACGCTGTTCCTCTCCATCGCACTCACCGGCTGTTTCGGCCCCGGCTCGCCGGGCGACGACGGCGCCACCGACGGCGGGGACGCGCCAGGCGGCGACACCGGCGATCCCTGCATCAGCGTCGAGCCGCTCGGGCTGACCGCCGACCCCGACGGGCGGGTCTGCGAGGTGCCGGACGGCTGCGTGTCGCTGCCCGAAGCCGTCGACCGTGGCGCGGTCGCCATCTCCTACACCGGCGCCGGGCTGACCCTCGAGAACATCGACGCCACCTTCGACGTCTGTATGGACGGCTGGTACCTCTTCATGAGTGGCGCCAGCCAAGACACCGGCGCTGGGGATCCCGGCGACGGCGACGGCGACGGCGACGACGACGGCGACGACGGCGGCGACGACACAGGCAGCAGCGACGGCGCAGACGGATTCCCCGGGACCGACGACGGTGGCTCCTACGACGGCTCCAGCAGCTCCGACGGCAGCGACGGCAGCGACGGCGCAGACGGCAGCGACGGCGCAGACGGCAGCGACGGGCCCGACTCGGATGACCCCTGCGACGACACCGATCCCCCCCCTCCGCAGCTCGGCGGCCGCATCACGCTCGCCCCGCTCCAAGCCATCTCGTTCGCCTACGGCGGCGGCGGCGCAGGCCTCGAGGCCGACAGCCCCACCTGGTGGTGCGTCGAAGAGACCCAGACCACGGCGGCCACCGAGAGCTTCTCCTTCAACGGCGCCCGCATGCCCCAGCCGCTGCTCGAGCTCGCCCTCTACCAGACCGACCTCGACGGCGATGGGGTGGAGGACCACGTCGACGGCCTGCAGACCAACGCCAACATCTGGGCCTTCCAGCGCGACAACCCGGTCTTCTCGATCGGCCGCGACCGCAGCTTCGTCGAGATGGGGCCCACCCGCACCGAGCGGGTCACCCTCGAGGTCACCAACATGGGACGCGTGGCCGACACGGTCGCCTTCACCGAGACCCTGCCGCCGGGCGTCACCGCCGCCAATTTTTCCCGGCCGCCCGTCGAGATCGAGACCACCCCCCGAGGGTGGACCGTGCTTCGGTGGGAGGCCGCCATCGACGGCGCCATCGACACTGCGTCGAACGTGCACACCGAGTACGGCAGCCTGCGGGTGTCCTACGACGTGACCCTCGCCGATGGCGCGGCCTGCCCGCTCCGCTACGAGGGGCGCGCGCCCCAGGCTCGCTGGGACACCGACGACGCCCGGCTCTGGACCAGCGTGGGCTCCCCGCTCATCGTGAGTTGCTGCTCGCGCTGAGCGCCGCTCCCGGCAGCAACAACGCGTGGTCGCCGAACTCGTGGCCCAGCCAACCCGCGCCGGCCGCGGCGGCCACCGCCCGGCTGAGGAGCTCAGCGGGAGCGAAGGCCCGCCACAGCTCGAAGTGACTCTCCCCCGGCACGTGCAGGTTGCTGATGAGCCCGTCCACCAGGGCGAGCCGGCTGCGGGGACCCAGGCGCAGGTCGGTCACGCCGCTCCCGGGGCTGCCCGCCGCAGCGTCGCCCTCGAGCGCCCGCACCACGCTGGTGCCCGCAGCCACCACCCGGCCGCCCGCCGCGCGGGTGCCACGCACCCGGTCCTGGGTCACCGCTGGGATCTCGTAGCGCTCCGGCAGCGGCAGCCGGGCGTCGAGGCCCGGGTCACCCGTGGCCGACAAGCCCGCCGCGTGGGTCAAGGTCGCCACGCCCACGCCCCGCGCTGCGAGGGCGTCGAGCACCGCCCACGACAGCAAGCGCCCGGCCGACGGCATCTCGACCGCCCAGGGCCGCCCCGCATAGACCGTCTGGACCGCCGCGAGGGGCACGGCGCGATCCATGTAGCGGTACTGCACCGGCGCCCCCGCCGCATACATCGCCGCCGTGAGCGCTCGCCCCGTGCGATCGAAGCGCACCGTGCGCAGCCGCGGGTTCCGGGCGTCCACGGCCTCGACGCGCGCCACCAGACCGCCCACCACCACTCGACGATCCCCCACCTGCGCCCGCGGGGGCGCGGGCCGCTGGTCGGTGTCTTGCCGCCAGTCGCCCGCTCCCATCTCGACCACCTGCCACCGACCCGGCCCCACCCAGCCCACCAGGCGCAGCTCGCCGCCACCCGCGAGCGGCAGCGAGGCAGGGAGCGTTCCGGCGTCGTTGACCACCACCAGATCACCCGGTCGCAGCACCCCAGCCAGGTCGGCCGCGCGCCCAGCGCCCACCAGCCCTGCGACGGGATCGACCACCAGCAGGCGGCCGTCCGCAGGGGGACGACGCGGATCACGGGCGGCCCGCAGGTCGATGGAGGAGGGCGCGGGGTCGGGCAGCAGGGGCAGGGCGGTCATGCGCGGCTCCCGAGGTCGGCCAGGGCCACCCGCGCGCCGCTCGGCAGGGCGCGGGCGTGAGACAGCAATGCGGCGGCGACGTCGGCCGGCCGGGCCAGCGCGCCCCGATCCGCGTCGGGCACCGCGGCCGCGTGCATGGCGGTGTCCATCTCCCCCGGATCCACCGACACAAAGCGCACCCCGCGCGACCCCAGCTCGGCCGCCCACGACCGGCTCAGCTGGTCGAGCGCCGCTTTGCTCACGCCGTAGGCACCCCACGTCGGGTAGGCCTCCACCGCCGCGTCCGAGCTGACGTGGACCACCAACCCCCGACCCCGCAGCGCCATCTGGCCAGCCACGAGGCGGGTCAGCCGAAACGGCCCCATCAGGTTCACCTCGAGCACCCGCCGCAGGTCGGCGTCGGTCAGATCGAGCAGGGGCCGCAGGGGGACCGGACCCAGCGTGCTCGCGTTGTGCACCAGCAAATCGAGCGGCCCGAAGGCCCGGGTGGCCTCGCCCACGACGCGAGCCGCGGAGGCCGGATCGCCCACATCGGCCACCACGGCCGCCGCCGCGTGGCCCTCTGCGGTCAGGTCGGCCACGACCCGGTGGAGGTCGCCGGCGCCTCTGGCGACCAGCGTGACCGCCACGCCGCTGCGCGCGAGGTGAGCAGCCAGCGCACGACCGAGCCCATGGCTCGCGCCGGTGACGAGGGCGGTTCGAGGGAGAGGGGGGGGGTCATCAGGGCTCCGAGGGATGAGCCGGCGGGAGCGTCCCCGCCCGGCGCCCATGGAATAGGCCCAGAAGGTCAGTGAGTCGTCGGTCTGGCCAATAGATTGGCGGGCGGCCCGTCTGTTGACCCTTGCTTCGGCGCCGCTCGCCGCTACGGGCCCACTCCCCCGAGACCCAGAGCCGCCATCGACCCATCCCTGCCGCTCCCCTCGTCTCTCGACCCGTCGCGCGAGCCCACCCGGCCGTCCACCGACCGGCCTCTCGGTCCGGCGAGGGGCCAACGCCCGGCCTCGCTGTGGCCCGGTGAGCGGCTGCAGACCGCCCAGGGGATGGCCCGTGTCGCTGACAACGGCATCGACCGCCTCGCCCTCTCCGCGGTGCGACGCCTCGACGGCGACCCCGCCCCGCCAGACGCTCCCGCGGGTCTCCCCGCGCAGGCGCCGAGCGGGAGACCGACCGACACCCCGCCCACGGCACCCTCGGGGGAGCGGGGCTCCAGCGCGCTGGCCCTCGCCCTCGCCGCCGCCGCCCTGCCCGCGCTCGACGCCGACCCGGTCACCGTCCACCAGAACCAGGGCGCGCCGGGACTTTCCGAGCTGCTCAACAGCGTCTTGGCCTGACGTCGCGGGCGCCCCGCGGTAGCCTCGGCCCCGCACCGGAGCGCCCATGGCCCCCGATCCCGACCCCGCCGGCTCCGTCTCGGGCAACCTCGCCCGCAACCTGCGGCAGCTCCGCGACGCCCGAGGGCTGTCTCAGCAGCAACTCGCCACCTTGGCCGGCATCCCGCGCGCGACCTGGACCAACCTCGAGAGTGGCGGCGCCAAACCCACCTTGGCCGTCCTCACGCGCGCCGCAGCGGCCCTGCGGGTGGGCATCGAGGAGCTCCTCGCGCCCCCCCGCGCGCGCTGCCGGCTCTTCAAGGCCAGCGATCTGCGTCAGCGCGGGCGCGGTCGGGTGCAGGTGCGCGACCTCCTGCCCGACCCCCTGCCCGGGCTTCGGATCGAGCGCCTGCGCTTCGCCCCCGGGGCGCGCTTCAGCGGGACCCCGCACACCCGCGGCACCCGCGAGTACCTCACCTGCGAGCGCGGCCAGATCGCGCTCTCCGTCGGAGGCGAGACCTGGAGCCTCATCGACGGCGACGTGCTCGCCTTCCCCGGCGACCAGAGGCACGGCTACGCCAACCCGGGCTCCACCGAGTCCATCGGCTACTCGGTGCTGGTCGTGGCGCCCGGCGGGATCTCGGCCGAGGAGGCCCATCCCCGCGCGACCCCGGCCGCGCAGCGCGGCGACGACACCGCCTCGGGTTAGGCCACCCTCCCATGCAACTCGCCGACAACCTCGCCGCCCTCAACGCCACGCTCAACGGCCTCAGCGGCCTGCTCCTGGTGGTGGGCTGGCGCATCATCCGCTCCGGGCGCACCGATCCCGCCAAGCGGCAGCAGCACCGCACGGCCATGCTCTCGGCCTTCGCGATCTCCGGGCTCTTCTTGATGTCGTACCTGGCCCGCGTCGCGCTGTCGGGCACCCACCCCTACCCACCCGACGCCCCGGGCCGGCTCTTCTACCTGGCCATGCTGGCCACCCACGTCCCGCTCGCCGCCACGGTGCCATTTTTAGCCGTGGCCGCCATCTGGCTGGCCCACAAGCAGCGCTTCGCCCAGCACGTCAAGGTGGTGCGGGTGGCCCTGCCCGTCTGGCTCTACGTCTCGGTCACGGGGGTCGGCGTCTACGTCATGCTGTACCACGTGGCCGGCGTCTGACCCGAGGCCCCCATGACCGGGACCGCACCCCAACGCCGAACCGCCCGCTTCGCGGTGGTGACGCTCATCTTCAACCTGGCCGTCATCCTGTGGGGCGCCTTTGTGCGGGCCACGGGCTCGGGCGCGGGCTGCGGCGCCCACTGGCCCACCTGCAACGGCGAGGTGATCCCCCGCGCCGATCAGGTGGAGACCCTCATCGAGTTCACCCACCGGGCCACCAGCGGCGTCGCCCTGCTGATGGTCGTGGCCTTGCTCGCCCTCTCCTTGCGGGCCTTCCCGGTCCGGCATCGGGCCCGCCGCGCGGCCGGCGCCACCATGGTCTTCATGATCGGCGAGGCCCTGGTGGGAGCCGCCCTGGTCCTGCTCGAGCTGGTCGGCTCGAATGACAGCCTCGCGCGCGCCGCCATCATGGCCGCCCACCTCATCAACACCTTCCTGCTGTTGGGGGCCATGTCCCTCACCGCCTGGTTCGCGCGCGGCGGCGCGCCGCTGCGGGCCCGCGGCGCCGGGATCTCCGGTGTGCTCATCGGGCTGAGCCTCGGGGCCGGACTGCTGGTGGGTGCCACGGGCGGCATGACCGCCCTGGGCGACACCCTCTTCCCCGCCGCGAGCCTCGCAGAGGGCATCGCACAAGACCGCTCGCCCACCGCCCACTTCCTCATCCGACTCCGTGTCTTTCACCCGCTGCTCGCCTTTGTCACGGCGGGCCTCTCGGTGGTGGCGGCGTCGGTGGCGGGGGCCACGCGCCCCACCCCGCAGGTGCGCAGAAGTGGGAGGGCGGTCATCGGGCTCTTCGCGGTCCAGCTGCTCGCGGGCGGCGTCAACCTGCTCCTCCTCGCTCCGGTCTGGATGCAGCTGCTTCACCTCTTGCTGGCAGATCTGGTATGGATCGCACTGGTGCTCCTCGCCGCCTCTCGCCTCGCCGACCCGTCGGCTGCGTCTGCTGCGGCCTTGCAGTCCGGGGGAGCCCACTCCACCCCAGCCTGACGGGCGCTCCGCGGCATGAACGACCGCCACCCCATCGTCGCGACCGACGGTCGCTACGACTACCGCGTCATGGAGCTGGTCGGGCACGAGCCCGGGGGCGAGCTGTATACCGGTGAGGCCGTCGGGCGGGCGGGCACCGTGCCGGTCAGCATCCGCACCTTCAGCGATCGCGATCTGGTGGACGCGCGCTTCCGCGACCGGCTGCTCGAAGCCGTGAAGCTGCATCGGTCCGTGCAGCACCCCGCCATCCACCCCATCCGGTCGTTCATCGAGCTGCACCACGCCCCGGCCATCGTCAGCGCGCCCATCGAGGGGCGCCGCTTGGCCGACCTGCTGCGAGACGGGCCCCTGCCAGCGCGGGCCGCGGCCGCCATGGTCGAGCAGACAGCTCTGGCCATCGTGGCTGAGCAGGATGGTGTCTGGGTGGATGTCTTGGTGCGTGCGGCCGAGGTGGGCACGGCGCGGGCGCGCATCGCCCTCGACCGGCCCGACGTCACCGGACAGGCACCGGTGCCCGGGTACGTGGCGCCCGAGCGGCGCGGCGGCACCACCGGCCGCGACCGGCCCGAGTCCGACGTCTACGGGCTCGCGGTCGTGATGCTGCAGGCCCTGTCGGGGCTTCATCCAAAGCCCCTGCCCGACGAGGCCGAGGCCCACGCCCAGGCCGCGCAGGCCGCCCTGGCCGAGCTGTCCAAGGTGCCAGAGCCCATTCGGGTCTTGTTGGGTGAGATGCTGGCCTTCGACCCGGACGAGCGCCCCGCCGCGCGCGAGGTGGCCCGCCGACTGCGGGCTCTCGTCCCCGACCTGCCGGGGCCGTGGCTCAGCGCCTGGACCGGCGAGCGCATCGACGCGCCAGCCCCGATGCGTCCGCCGCCGCCCACCGCGGTCTACGCCGAGGTCGAGGACGACGAGTCGCCCACCGAACAGAACCCCGAGGCGCGTCCGCCGGTCAGCAATGTCGAGGCCCTCCGGCCCTTGCGGAAGGCGACCGCCGAAGAGCGCTCAGCGAAGCGGCGCCGCGCGGCCATCGCCACCGCCGGGTGGATCCTCGCCGGGGCCGGGCTGTTCACCGCGCTCTACCTGTTCATCATGAAGCCCGAGTGGGTGGCCCAGTGGACGGTCGCCGGCGGCGGCGAGGCGGAGATGGGCGCAGACGACGGCGGCGAGCCCGCAGCGGGCAGCGAACCCACCGCGAGCGGCGAGCCGCCCGATCCCGACACGGTGCAGGTCATCGAGATCGATCCCGACGACGCCCCCGACGTGATCATCCGCGTGACGGACGGCGACGACGAGCCCACGACGACCGCCGACCCCGCGACGGCTCGACCCGCGACCACCGCGCCAGAGGGTCCTGACGCTCCCCCGACCGCAGGCGCCCCCGACCTCGAGCTGCCCGCCGCGCCCGCTGCAGATGGCCCCGACGCGCCGCCGGCCATCCTCGCCTCGACCCGCGCCGAGCCCACCCGCGATGTGCCCCACGTCACCCGCCGGCAGCTCCAGCGGAAGGTCCGCCTCGCGGCGCCGGCCCCCGAGTTCGGCGCGAACCCCGACGTGGCTCCCCCGAACGCGCCGCGCGTGGCCGTCGAGGTCTTCGCACCGATGGCCGAGGAGATCACGCTGGTCTGCGCCAACGACACCCGCGTGTCCGACGAAGCCGCCCGCGTCCAGCTCGACTCCGCGCCGGTCGGCCGCTGCGACGTGCAGGCCATGTTGTCGGGCAAGCCGGCGACCGGCACCTTCCAGCTCGATGGCGACCGCCGGGTAGAGTGCCGCATCGACTTCGCAGACAAGCTCCGCTGCTGGTAGTCGCCCCGCTCCGCGCGCATTAGCCGTCGCGCGGTCCCTCACGTACAGGGTGCGTCATGCGCCGGTTCTTCTCGCTCGTCATCGGCCTCAGCCTGACCTCGGCCTGCTTCTCCAAAGAGACCGAGGACGACGACGACGACGACGGCGGGACGGCCGATGAGCTGACCAGCGACTGGGGCGATGGAGCGGACGGCTCCAGCGACGGCGCCGACGGCTCCAGCGACGGCGCCGACGGCGGCGACCTGTCCAGCGACGAGGCCGCCACCCTGCTGGCCGACGGCCTGTGCGACTGGGTGGGCACCTGCTACGGCTACGAGGCCGTGGGGATGCGCGACCACGACGAGTGCGTGCTCATGCAGGCCGACGCACTGCTGTCCGAGTTCTCCGACTGCGACGTCGACACCGCCGCGCTCCGAGACTGCCTCGACGAGCTCGAGCGGGCGGAGCGCGAGTGCGACGACCCGGGGGTCGCCTGCTCGGTCGAGGAGATCTGCCCGTAGCGGCGCCGTGCGAGGCCCGGCGCCAGGGGCTACCCCGTCTCCATGACGCACCTCGCCCACGACCGCTTCGCCCACCCCGACGGCGCCGACCGCTCCGCCTTCCTGCTGCACGGCATCCTGGGCTCCAAGCAGAACTGGCGCGGCTTCGCCCGCAAGCTCTCCCGCGCCCTGCCCGGCTGGGAGGTGGTCACCGTCGACC
>JBDQIL010000038.1:0-11147 GCA_040264415.1 Myxococcota bacterium | reverse complement strand
GCCTCGACAACCTCCGGCAAAGGGTCCTCGACTACATCCGCTACTACAACGTGGTCGATGCCAAGCCCCACCGATGGCGAATCAACGCCGACGACTTGCTGGCCAAGTTCCGGATCGCCACTTCCGGCCCGGTGAACTAGGAGCCCCATGAACCGCACCCTGCTCTCTTCGGTCGCCCTGCTCGCGCTGGGCCTCGCGGCCCCCGCGGTCGCGATCGCCGCCGACTGTGTCGTGGTCGACATCGACGCCGACACCCTGTCGGCCGACGAGCAGCGCTCTGCGCGCATCCTGATGAGCCAGGTGCTCGAAGATCGGGGTCGGTCGGTCGCCACGACCGGCTGCGACACCACCTGGTCGCTCAGCCACGTCAAGCTGGGCAACCCGGTGACCGTGCGCCTGTCCGGTATGGGCGAGCCGGTGCGGCTCACCGCCGGGTCGATGGACGAGCTGCCCGCGGTCTACGAGCGCCTCGTCGACGCCGCGCTCACCGGCAAGGCGCCCGAAGACACCGCCCGCCGCGACACCGTGACCGACGCCGAGGCCAACCCCAACCGGGCCGCGTCCGACAGCATGGTCACCTTGATGGTGGGCGGCGGCGGCGGCCTCTCCGGCGGCTCTCCGGTGGGCGGGCTGGCCCTCTCCACCGGCTACCGGGCCGAGCTCGACAAGATCGCCATCGACGGGTCGGTGCGGCTGCTGGTGCCCACCTCGTCGGCCATCGAGTCGGGTCGCGCCGGCGTGTACTTCGCGGGGCGGATCGCGGTGCTCGCCTTCCTCGCCCCCGAGGCCAACGTGAGCCCCTACGTGGGCGGCGGCCTGGGCTTCGGCGCCAGCGCGGCCGACGGAGGCTCCGGCTACGGGCTGAACATCGAGGCGGTCACCGGCCTGTCGATGCTGCGCACCTCGAAGGTGCGGCTGTTCACCGAGCTCGACCTGTCGGCCCCCACCTGGACCGCCAATGGCACCTGGATGCCGTGGGGCGCGGTGATGTTCGGCATCGGCTACGAGCCGGTTCAGCGCGGCGGCCTGCTGCGCTGAACCGGCGCGGCGCCCGGCCGCTCAGTCGAGGGGCGCGCCCGCCTCGATCCACGCCCCCAGCGTGGCCCGCTCGGCGTCGGTCATCTGGGTGAGGTTGCCGAGCGGCATGATGGGCGCGGCGACCGCCTGGGCGTGCACCAAGGCGGCGTTGGCGCGCAGGTCTTCGGCCGTGGCCAGGATGAGCCCCTTGGGGGTCTCGTCGATGCCCTCGAAGGTGGGGTTGGCCATGTGACAGGGCGTGCAGCGGCGGTTGGCGATGGCCACCACCTCGGCCGCGGTCGGCACCCCGGCCGCGTTCGCCGCGGCGCGCTCGGCCGGGTCTTTCGGCCCGTGCACCACGAAGGCCAGCCCGAACATGGCGACCGCCGCCGCGGGGAGCAGCCAGCGGTTGTGCACGCCCCGGCCGCTCAGGTTGAACCAGTGCCGCACCGCCGCGCCGATGACCGCGATGGCGGCCAACACGGCCCAGGGCGTGGGGTGGGTGTAGGTGAACGGGAAGTGGCTGCTCACCATGATGAACAGCACAGGCAGCGTGAAGTAGTTGTTGTGCAGGCTGCGCAGCGAGCCCGCCTTGCCGCGCTCCACTGGGGGCTCGCGGCCCGCCGACATCGCCTCGACCATGTCGCGCTGGCCGGGGATGATGACGAAGAAGACGTTGAGCGCCATCATCGTGCCCATCATGGCGCCCAGGTGGATCCATGCGGCCCGCGGCGTGAAGAGCTCGGACAGGCCCCAGGCCGCGCCCGTGAGCAGCGCGAAGCCGAGCCCCGCGAGCACCTTGGGGTGCCGGGGGAGCGGGCTCTTGCAGAGCAGGTCGTAGACCCCCCAGCCCACCACCAGCGCGCCCACGCCGATCCCGGCCGCCGCGCCGGGCGACAGGTCGCTGCCGGTGGGCACCATCATGATCCCGGCCTGCATCCAGTAGACCAGGATGAGCAGCGTCACCCCCGAGATCCAGGTGAGGTAGGCCTCCCACTTGAACCAGTGCAGCGTCTTGGGGAGCGTCTCGGGGGCGCCCTTGTACTTCGACACCTGGTAGAAGGCGCCGCCGTGCACCGCCCACAGCCCGCCGGCCAGGCGGCCGCTCTCGTCGTCCTCCACCGGCCGGATGTTGTTGTTGAGCCAGTTGAAGTAGAAGCTGGCGCCGATCCAGGCGGCGCCCACCACGAGGTGGAACCACCGCGTGAGCAGGTGCAGCCAGTCGGTGAGCCAGGGGTCGGTCAGCCAGGGGGGCACAGCGGGTCCGATGGACAGGGGGGAGGCAGGTCGCAGGCAGGGCGGAGACGGCGCGGCCGAGGATCGCGGCGGGGCGCGCATGGCGGGAGGACAGCGGGCAGCGCGGTACGATAGGGCGTCGGGCCTCGCCCGGTCAACTGGGCGCCCCCGAGGTCTCCGTGTCTGCCTTCGCTCTCCGCACCCGCCGCGCCCTGCTGGACGGCGCCCTGCGCCCGGCCACGGTGGTCGTTCGCGACGGCGCCGTGGCCGCGGTCACCGACGCCGCGCCCGACCTGCCCACCACCGATCTGGGCGACCGGGTGCTGATGCCCGGCCTCATCGACAGCCACGTGCACGTCAACGAGCCGGGTCGCGCCGACTGGGAGGGCTGGGAGACCGCCACCCGCGCGGCCGCCTTGGGCGGCGTCACCGCCCTGGTCGACATGCCGCTCAACTCCATCCCGGTCACCACCTCGGCCCAGGCGCTGGCCGCCAAGGTGGCGTCCACCGCGGGCAAGCTGTGGATCGACGCGGGCTTCTGGGGCGGCGTGGTGCCGGGCAACACCGGCGAGCTGGCCCCGATGGTGGCCGGCGGAGCGCGGGGCTTCAAGTGCTTCCTCTGCCCGTCTGGAATCGACGAGTTTCCGCCGGTCGAGGCGGCGGATCTGCGCGTGGCCATGCCCGCGTTGCGCGCACTGTGCGCCCCGCTGCTGGTGCACGCCGAGCTCGAGCTGCCGCTGCGGGCCGCGGCCTCGGGTGACGCCCGCGACTACGCCACGTACCTGCACAGCCGCCCACCCGAGTGGGAAGACGCCGCGGTGGCGCTCATCGTCGAGATGGTGGCCGAGACTGGCTGCCCCGCCCACGTCGTGCACCTGTCGAGCGCCGGCGCCCTGGCGCATGTGCGCGCCGCGAAGGCACGCGGGCTGCCGGTCACAGCCGAGACCTGCCCGCACTACCTCGTGCTCACCGCCGAAGACGTGCCGGCCGGCGACACCCGCTTCAAGTGCGCGCCGCCCATCCGGCCGGCCGCCAACCGCGACGCCCTGTGGGCCGCGCTGGGCGACGGCACCCTCGACTTCGTGGTGACCGACCACAGCCCCTGCGTTCCGGCCCTCAAGAAGCTCGACACCGGCGACTTCCTCGAGGCCTGGGGCGGCATCGCGTCGTTGCAGCTGGGGCTGAGCAGCGTCTGGACCGAGGCCCGCCGTCGCGGCGTGCCGCTGTCCACCTTGGCCCGGTGGATGACCCAGGGCCCCGCCCGGCTCGCCGGCCTCGCCGACCCCGGGCTGGCGCCCGGCGCTCCCGCGAACCTCGTCGCCTTCGACCCCGACCACGACTGGACCGTCGACCAGGCCACCCTGGCCCACCGAAACCCCCTCAGCCCCTGGGACGGCCGCCGCCTGACCGGCCGCGTCACGCACACCTGGCTGCGCGGCGTGCCCGTGGTCGAGCGCGGCGCTGTGGTCGGCGCCCCGACTGGCCGCCCCCTGCTGCACCCCCGCGCCCCGGAGACTCCGTGACCGCCACTGCCCCCGACACCGCCGCCTTCGCCGGCCTGCCCGACCTCGCCCGCGCCGACCTGGGCGGCCGGGCGCTGCTCTGCTCTGACGAGTTCTTCGCCGGGATGGACAACCTGCTCGACCCCGGCGAGCCCGTCTGGGACGCCGACCGCTACACCGATCGCGGCAAGTGGATGGACGGCTGGGAGCCGCGGCGCCGTCGCTCTCCGGGTCAAGACTGGGTCATCGTCGAGCTGGGCGTGCCGGGCGATCTGGTGGGCGCCGACATCGACACGCGCCACTTCCTGGGCAACGCGCCGCCCTTCGCGACCCTCGACGCGGTGGTGGCGCCCGCCGGGTCCGACGCCACATGGCTCCGGGACGTTGCAGATTGGAAGCCCATCCTCGACGAGGTTCCGCTGCGTCGAGGGGCCCACAACCTCTTCGCGCTGGGCGCATGCCCGGGCGCCACGCACGTGCGCCTGAGCATCACCTTCCCGGCCGGCGGCGTGGCCCGGCTGCGGCTGCATGGCCGTCCCCGCCCGGTGCCCCCGGCCGACGGCGAGCGCGTGG
The DNA here is from genome assembly GCA_040264415.1 of Myxococcota bacterium. Lineage (GTDB taxonomy): Bacteria > Myxococcota_A > UBA796 > UBA796 > UBA2385 > M30B51. The sequence goes on along the minus strand of JBDQIL010000038.1, from coordinate 6,819 downwards.
ACCTGGCGAGCGCGGCCCGCGGCGCCCGAGCGCTGGCCTGCTCCGACAGCTTCTTCAGCGAGATGGACAACTTGCTGTTGCCCCAGCGCCCGGCCCACATGGGCCACGGGTGGGAGACCAAGCGCAGCCCCGTGCCGCGGCAGGACTGGGTGATCGTCGCCCTGTCCGAGCCCGGCCTGCTCGACGCCCTGGTGCTCGACACCGCCCACTTCAAGGGCAACTTCCCGTCGGGGGCGCGGGTCGATGGCCTGTACTGGCCGGGCGCCCCGGCGCACCTGCTCACCCACGGCGCGCCGTGGGAGCCCGTGCTGCCCGACACGCCGCTGGGCCCCGACCGCGAGCACACCTGCCCGGTGCCGCACACCGGCCCCTGGACCCACCTGCGGCTCACCACCCTGACCGACGGCGGCATCGCCCGGCTGCGGGCCCTGGGCCGCCCCACCACGCGCACGCCGGGCCAGGGCGATCCGCTGCTCGACGGCCTGAACGCGGCCTCTCGGCAGACCACAAACAAGGCCCTGGCGCGGTGCTGCGGGGCCGCCCGTTGGGTGCGCGCCATGGTCGCCGCGCGGCCGTTCACCAGCCGGGCGCACCTGATGGGGGAGGCCGAGCGGGTGTGGTGGCGGCTGGCCGACGCCGACTGGCGCGAGGCCTTCACCCACCACCCGCGCATCGGCGCCGACGTCGAGGCGCTCCGGGCGCGCTTCGGGGCCACCGCGTCGATCTCGGCGGCCGAGCAGGCGGGCGTGGCGGGGGCCAGTGAGGCCGTCCTGCGCGACCTCGCCGCCGGAAACATGGCGTACGAAGAACGCTTCGGCCACATCTTCATCGTGTGCGCGTCGGGCCTCACCGCGAGCCAGATGCTCGGCCGGCTGCGCGCCCGCATGCCCAACCCCCCCGCCGACGAGCTGCGCATCGCGGCCGGCGAGCAGGCCAAGATCACGCGCCTGCGTCTGCAGAACCTGGAGTTCTCCCCATGAGCAGCCCCCTGACCACCCACGTGCTCGACACCGCCCGCGGGGTGCCCGCCGCTGGCATCGCCGTCTCGCTGGCCCGCCAGGCTGGCGACCGCTTCGAGCCCCTGGCCGCGGGCGTCACCGACGCCGACGGCCGCATCCGCGACCTGCTCACCCGCGACCAGTTCACGCCGGGCGTCTACCGCATCTCGTTCGCGCTCGACGCCTACTTCGCGGCGCACGGGGGCGTGGGGTTCTACCCCCATGCCGACGTGGTGTTCCGCGTGGAACACCCCGACCAGCATCACCACGTGCCGCTGCTGCTCAGCCCCTACGGCTACTCGACCTACCGCGGCAGCTGAGTCGGGATCGTGAGCCAGGGAGCCCGCCCCATGGCCTCGCCTCGCCGCGACACGGTGCTCGACGCGATGCGCACCCTGGCCATCCTGCTGATGGCCATGAGCCACGTCACGCGCCTGGTGCCCGCCGAGCTGCGTCCTGGGTGGGGCCCGTGGTCGCTGCTGGTCGAGCCCTACACCCAGGCGCTGTTTCTGGGGCTGGTGGGGGCGAGCCTGGTGCACTCGCGGCAGTCGTCGGTGCGGCGGGGGCAGACCGGCTGGGCTTGGTCGCGGTCGCGGCTGGGCCGCATGGGGCAGCTGTACCTGCTCAGCGTGGTGGTCTTCTGGCTCGAGCGCGGCCCCCAGTGGCCGCACGGCCTCACCTCCACCGGCATCCTGGCGCTCATCGCCGGCGCCATCGCCATCTTCACGGCCACCGTGGCGGCCCCGCGGGCCCTGCTGGTGACCGCTGGCGTGACCGCCGGGTTGGGCGCGCTGGCCGCTGCGCTCGACCTCATGGGCGCGCAGGTGTTGGCGCTCAACGCCGGCAATGGTCCGCTGTTGCCCACCGCGCTCTATGCCGGGCTGGGCGCGACCGCCGTGCTCGCCTGGTCGCGGTGGGGGCGCCCCGCCGCGGCGGCGTTGCTGGTCGTGGGCGCGGCCTGTGTGGTGGGGTCGCTGTGGCTGGCGCCGTTCTCCGACATCCTCACCGAGCCGCTGGGGCGCACCTTGCACACCTTGGAGCTGCGCGGCCGAGGCAACGGCTTCACCATCACCCGCGACCTGCTCACGGGCGCGGAGCTGCGGCCCCGGCGCCCCAGCTACTTCAACCCGCGCCCCACGGTGGTGCCGCTGGTCTTCGGCATGGTGGTGCTCACCTACGTGGCGCTGGCGCCGCTGCGACCCCTCTGGCAGCGGGTGGCCCGGCACGCCCTGTCGATCGGGCGGTACAGCCTGGGCACCTACCTGTTCCACCTGCTGCTGGTGGCGATCCCCGTCTTGGTTCGCGGCACCTCCCGGCCCCTCGACTCGACCGCGGCGGCGTGGGGCTACTACGCATTCGTGGTGGCCGCCTGCTACGGCTTCGCCCACCTGCGCATGTGGCAGGACGCCCGAACGCGAGCGGGGTGACGGGGAGGCCCACGCGGCGGCCCAGCGGGCGCCGCCGCATGTACGCTGGTGCGGCACCCCACCCCACTGCGGACCCTCACCCGCACGAGCCGAGGCCCCGATGATTCGCACCGTGAGACGAGACGGCGCGCGCGTGACCTTGACCGAGTGGGGCTGGCCGACGGCCCTGCTCGGGGTCGTGATGATCTGGGTCACGCTGCAGGAGATGATGGAGGCGGGCGGCCATGACCTCGCCGACTACGACAGCCGGGGCGCCCACGCCGCCAACGTGGGCGGCGACGCGGCGAGCGGCACCACCACCGGCGCCATCGCCGTGCAGCTGTTCTTGTGGCCGCTCGTGCGCCGGCTCACCGTCGACCCCGCGGCCAAGACGGCCACGGTGCGCAGCCGCTGGCTGTGGAAGCGCACCGAGACGGTCGTGCCGATCGACGACATCGTCGCGATCGGGCTGACGGTGTCGGGCCAGCACGCCTACGCGGTGCTGGTTCGGGCCGACGGCACGCGGGTGCGGTTCTCGTCGGCCTTTCGGCTGCTGTTCGTCATGGGCGGCGTCCCGCGGCGCCTCGAGCGCCTGGCGAAGGAGGCCGCGACGGCCCTCGGGCTGGAGGTCCGCAACGAGCTCGAGCAAGAGCAGGGCGCTGGGCGCATGGCGCGGTACTTCGGCGGCGCCTGAGCTGACCACCCGGCCTACGGCTCGACCCGCTCGAGCAAGACCATGCGGGTGAGCTCGGCGTCGAAGCGCGTGGTGATCATCTCGATGGGGGGGCCTGGGTGGCGCAGGCTGAAGACGTAGCGGTCTTCGACGGGGGCGCCGTCTTCGACCCGGCCCACCACATACGAGCGCGCGGGCGCGAAGGTGCCGGCGGGCACGGTGGCGGGCCCCTCCGACCAGGTGGTGGCCTCCACCGGGAACTGCGCGTGGGTCACGAGCTCGGCCCAGGTGTGGGTGCGCTCTTGGGGCTCGCCGAGGGGCTCGCCCTGGGCGTCGCGCATGGTGTAGCGAATGGTGACGTCGTCGGCGTCCGCCTGCAGCACGTCCCAGTCGCTGGTGATGGCGGGCCCGCCGGCCTCGACCAGCTGAAACCGCAGGTGGAGGCCCACGGGCATGGCGGCCGCGATCTCGGCCGACGTGAACGGCGGGATGGGGGCGTCGGTGGGCGGCTTGGGCGGCCGGCGGTTCGCGCAGGCGGCCGTGGCGCACACGAGCAAGGCGGGCAACAGACGCATGGAGACCTCACAGGGGGGGAAGCTATGGCGGCGCTCCAGCGGCGGCCGCCCCAACCCAGGATGGGACCGACCGGTTGGCGGGATATGGCATCGCCGACCCCGAGGTGCCTGTGCCTGTTCCCTCCCGCGACGCTGCGCCCGACGTGCTGGTCATCGGTGCGGGGCTGAGCGGCTTGGCTGCGGCGCGGGCCCTGCGAGCGGCCGGTCGGCGGCCGCTGGTGCTCGACAAGTCTCGTGGGGTGGGCGGGCGCTGCGCCACCCGACGCGTCGACGGGATGCCCTTCGACCACGGCGCCCCCTTCGTTCACGGCTCCGACCCCGACTTCCGCGCCATGGTGCGGTCGGTGCCGGGGCCCCGACGCGACGGCTGGCCGTCGCGCGTGGTGGGCGACGGCGCGCCCTGTCACCCGGCCACCTTCCGCCCCGGTGGGTTTCGGTGTGCCTTCCCGGCGGGCATGACCGCCCTGGCCAAGCACCTCGCAGATGGGGTGGAGATCGCCCAGCCCGTCCGAATCACCGGGCTGACTCGGGCTGGCGGTGCGGTGGCGGCGAGCGGCGACGCGGGCCAGAGCTTCGAGGCCCCCGATCTGGTGCTGGCGCTGCCGGTCGAGCAGGCCGCGGCGCTGCTGGCCTCTCTGGGGCCCACCCCGGGCCTGGCGGCGGCCCACCGGGTGCTCGGCTGGTTCGTCACCGAGCCGGGCCTGATGCTGGCGGCCGGCTACCCGCTCGACACGCCAGAGCCCGACTTCGACCTCCTCTTGCCGCACAAGCACCCCGCCTTTCAGCAGGTGGTGAACGACGGCGCCAAGCGCGCCGGCCGCGACTCGCGGGCCCTGGTCTTTCACACCCACCCCCGCTTCGCGGCCGCCTGGCTCGAGCGCGACCGGACCGATTGGGCCGCCGTGTTGCTCGATCACGCCGCCACGCTGTTGGGCGACTGGGCGCGCGCGCCGACCTGGACCTCCACCCACCGCTGGCGATACGCCCGCGTGCCGTCCGGCCTCGGGCTGAGCGGCCCCCTGCGCACCGTCCTGCCCGGCGGCGCCCGCCTCGTGCTCACCGGAGAGGCCTTTGACCCCGACGGTGGCCTCGAGGGCGCCTGGCGCGCCGGGCGGCGTGCGGCCCAGCTCCTCCTCCCCTGACCCCCTCGCTCCCTGGATCCCCCATGACCGCCCTCGCCGAGCTCGTCGAGAAGGACCGCAACCACTCCTGCGCTGGCATCGGTCCCGACGATGTGTGCGTGCGCATCGTCAGCGTCGCCGACCTGCCCACGCGGTTCGGCACCTTCCGGATCGTGGCCTTCTGGAACAACCGCGACGCCAGCGACCACGTCGCCATCATCAAGGGCGACATCGTGGGCCAGCCCGACGTGCTCACCCGGCTGCACAGCGAGTGCCTGACGGGCGACGCCCTGGGCTCGCTGCGGTGTGACTGCCGCGACCAGCTCGAGCACTCGCTCCGCCGCATCGAGCAGGCCGAGCGCGGCATGGTGCTGTACCTCCGCCAAGAGGGGCGCGGCATCGGCATCATGAACAAGATCCGCGCCTACTCGCTGCAAGACCAGGGCCTCGACACGGTCGATGCCAACCGTGCGCTGGGCTTCCGCGACGACGAACGCGACTACGCCATCGCCGCGCACATGATCCGCAGCCTGCAGGTGAGGTCGGTCAAGCTCATGACCAACAACCCCAACAAGATCAACCAGCTCAAGGAGTACGGGGTGACCGTGTCGGCGCGCGAGCCGCACGTGCTGCCGCCCAACCCCCACAACCGCTTCTACCTCGAGACCAAGGCCAGCCGGTCGGGGCACTGGATCGACCTGAACGGCAAGCAGCACCTGCCCGAACAGTCCGATCCGGTGGTGGTGGCCGGCATGAACATGGAAGAGCCGATCTGAGCGGGGCGTCGGGCCGCCCGGCCTACTGGTAGACCCGCACCCAGTCCACCCGGAGCTCTTGGGGGAGCGCGCCGCGGTCGACGCCGCACCACCCGCCCCAGTCACCGCCGAAGGCGAGGTTGAGGATGAGGTGGAAGCGCTGGTCGAAGGGCCAGGTGGCGGGGTCGCCCGCGCCGTCGTTGGTGAAGACGAACACCGACTCGCCGTCGACCGTGAAGTCCATGCGCTCCGGGCTCCAGTCCACCGCGTACAGGTGCATGCCGCCGGCGGCGTCGCGGCCCGTCTCGCCGCCCTGCTGGGTGCCGAGCAGGTGGTTGTAGGCGCCGGTGTGCACCGTCTGGTAGACCACGCCGGGCGTGCAGCCCACGTGCTCGAGCACGTCGATCTCGCCGGAGTCGGGCCAGCCGCCGTAGGCCCGGTCGGTGGGCAGCATCCAGAAGGCCGGCCAGGTGCCGACGCCGCCGGGCACCTGCGCGAAGGCCTCCATGCGTCCGTAGGTGAAGTCGGCCTTGCCGTCGGTCACCAGCCGCGCCGAGGTGACCTCGCCGCTGGCCTCTTGTCGGGCTGTGATGACCAGCTCGCCGCCGTCCACCCGCGCGTTGCTCGTGGCGGACGTGTAGCGCTGCAGCTCGTTGTTGAAGGTGTACGCGGGCAGCTCGAGGCGGGTCCAGCGGGCCTCGTCGAGGGCGTCGCCGTCGAACTCGTCGCTCCACACCAGCAGGCGCTCGCCGGTGACCGCGCCGGTCCCGGTGGAGGTCCAGATCGCGTCGTCGAGGTAGACCGAGCCTGTGGCGCTCCAGTCGGAGAGGCTGAAGCGCAGGCCCAGCTCGCCGGCGACCGCGCCATCGGGGACCACCGCCTCGACGGCGAGGCGCTGCCAGGTGTCGGGGGTGGCGGTCTGGTCGATGGGGTCGCTGGTGTGCTCGGCGACGAGCGCGCCGGCGGCGTCGCGGAAGCGCAAGAACAGCCGCGCGGCGCTGCCCCCCGACACGGCGTCGTCGGCGTGCGTGAACGCGAGGGCCGAGAAGGCGTGGGCGTCGCCAGGGGTGAGGTCGGTCAGGGTGAGGCCGTGCTCGCTGTCGTTGGGTGCGGCGCCGGCGTACAGACCCCAGATCTTCTGGGCGCGGTCGCCCTCGGCCGCGGTGAAGGTGGCCCCACTGCCGTGGACGGGGTCGCCGGTGCGGGCCCAGGCGTGGCTGGGGGCGCCCGCCGGCCGCCACCAGCTCTCGCCCTGCTCGAAGCCGCCGTTGACCAAGCGGTTGTCGAGGGG
>JBDQIL010000037.1:0-11195 GCA_040264415.1 Myxococcota bacterium | reverse complement strand
TCCGTCCTTGAGCGAAGCGGGTGTTCAACCTCCCCAAAGATCCCTTCGTCGCCTCGCAGTTCTCCCCCTCCATCCAGATTCGCATCCATGAACCCACCCACCATCTCCGACTTCGGCACCACGCCCGAGGGCCAGCCCGACGACCTCGACCTGGCCTCGCTCAGCCTGTGGCTCGAGGGGTCCATGCGCCCCGCCGGCGCCACCGACTGGCAGCCGCTCTCCATGCGCTCCAACCTCCAGGTGGACGTCGACCTCGCGCCGGTCGTGATCGATCCCGCGGGTGAGCGGGCCACCCTCACGCTGCGGCCCCAGCGCATGTTCGACGAGGTCACGCTCCCCATCGAAGACCCGGCGCGGGCCAGCTTCGAGGCCCTCGCCGGGCTGGTGGACTCGGCGTCGGCCACCCTGAGCGTCGCCCCATGACCGCGCCCCGCCGGCTCTCCGACGTTGACTGGCGCGCATGGACCCCCCAGGTGCGCGCCACCCTCCTGTTCGTCGTGCGGGACCACCAGATCCTGCTCATCCGCAAGAAGCGCGGGCTGGGGGCTGGCAAGGTCAACGGGCCGGGCGGCAAGCTCGACCCCGGGGAGACGCCACGCGCCTGCGCCATCCGCGAGGTGCAGGAGGAGCTGGGGGTGACGCCCCTCGACCCCCGGCCGTGCGGCGAGCTGTCGTTTCAGTTCACCGACGGGCTCGCCCTGCACGTCGCGGTCTTCATCGCGCCCGAGTGCGACGGCCAAGCCCACGAGACCGACGAAGCCGTCCCCCTCTGGACCCCCCTCGACGCCATCCCCTACGACGAGATGTGGGCCGACGACCGGGTGTGGCTGCCCCACGCGCTGGCCGGCCGCACCGTGCGCCTGCGCGCCGTCTTCGACGGCGACCAGATGCTCGACCACGCCCTCGAGCTCGCCGGGGAGCCGGGCAGAGCGGACGCGCGCAGGGCCCCCACGAGCGCATAGGCGGGGGGTGGGCCCGGCGGTCCGGGTCGGCGCGCGGCGTGCTACATCCGCGCTCGGACGGAGCCCCATGCTGACCACCACCCACCGCGTCTTCAGCGCCGACGCGCGCGATCTCGGCGCCATCGACGATGGCTCGGCCGCCCTCGTGGTCACATCCCCCCCGTACCCGATGGTCGCCATGTGGGACGCGACCTTCAGCGCCTTCGACCCCGCGATCGCCGCCGCGCTGGCCCAGGAAGACGGCCCCGCCGCCTTCGAGGCCATGCACGCCGCCCTCGACGGGGTGTGGCGGGAGTGCTTCCGGGTGCTGCGCCCGGGCGGCTTGGCATGCGTCAACATCGGCGACGCCACCCGCAGCCTGGCGGGCCGGTTCCAGCTCTACCCGAACCACGCCCGCATCCTGATGGGCCTGATGGCCGCAGGCTTCTCCCCGCTGCCCGACATCCTGTGGCGCAAGCCCACCAACGCCCCCAACAAGTTCATGGGCTCCGGCATGCTCCCGCCCGGCGCATACGTCACCTACGAGCACGAGTATGTGCTGATCGCCCGAAAGGGTGGGCCGCGGGCCTTCCCGACGCCCGCCGACAAGGCGCTCCGGCGGCAGAGCGCCTACTTCTGGGAGGAGCGGAACGCCTGGTTCTCCGACCTGTGGGAGGGGCTGCCCGGCGCGCGACAGGCCGCGCCCAAGGCCGACCGAGCGCGCAGCGCGGCCTTCCCGTTCGCGCTGCCCTACCGCCTGATCTGCATGTACAGCGTGCACGGAGACGTGGTGCTCGACCCCTTCGCGGGCACCGGCACCACCCTGGCCGCCGCGCTCGCCGCTGGCCGATCCAGCCTGGGGGTCGAACACGACCCGAGCTTCGTGCCCATCATCGAAGACGCGCTCGAAGCGGCCGTGGGGCTCGGGCAGGCCGAAGCCCGCCGACGGCTGGCCAAGCACCGCGCCTTCGTCGAGGACCGGCTCACGCTCGGCCGCGCGCTCAAGCACCACAACGCCGCGCACGACGTGGCGTGCATCACCGCGCAAGAGAGCGCGCTCACCCTCTTGGCGCCGCTGGGCAGCCGCGTGGGCCCCGACGGCGTCCGGTTGGCCGAGCACGTTCGGCTGGAGGAGCTCCCGGTCGAAGCCGACGCCTGTCCCGACGCCGACCCCCGACAGCTCCGCCTGTTGTAGGCGCCGCTACTCGCGGCAGGCGGTGTTCTCACCCCAGCCGAAGGCGCTGAAGATCGGGCAGTGGCCCGAGATCGCCACGGCGAGCAGCACCAGCCCCACCACCGGCGCGACCATGAAGGCGACGTGGTCGGTGTAGGGAATGTAGGAGCCCATCCCGAGCAGGAAGAGCCCGAGGGTGAAGCGGAAGGCGCGGTCGAGGGGAGCGGTGTTGGTCGTGAGGGTCATGGCGGGCCTCGATGGATCAGGGGGCACCTCCCGCTTGTGCAAGTCCCATGCCCGGGAGAATCGCTCCTTTTCGGGCGAGGTCGCCCAGAATCGGCCGGCGAACCTGTGCCAGATCGCTCACCCCCCACGGCACCGCCCCCCACGTCCACCCCGGCGGGCGACCGGCTGGGCCCGCGACAGATCCGGGCGCGGGGCCTGTGGTACCCTCCCCCGACCCACCTCCACGGGCACGCCCGCGGTCGAACGACGCGGAGCCCCCCTGCGCATGATCTCCCTGCTGTCCCTGGTCGCGGGGATCGCCTTCTCGGCGCCCGCCTTCGCCGACATCGCCGACGGCACCGATGGCACCGAAGACGACGGCGGTGAAGACACGGGCGACGACGACGACGACAAGGGCTGTTCGCACGTCTCGCGGCTGGCCACGCCCGCCACGGGCCTCAGCCTGATGGTCGGCACCGCGCTGCTGGTCGGGCTGCGTCGGCGCGACTGAGCGACGGTGACCTCGCTCGCCGCGCCATCGGGCCGCGTGCTGCCGCCGTGGCCCCTGGCCCTGGTCGGGATCGTCGCGTGCGCTGCCGCGGCCACCGCCGCCCCGCTGCTCACCTACACCCTCACCCTCGCGGTGTTCGGGGGTGCGCACGTGCTGGGCGAGCTGCGCTTCGTCGAGGCGCGCTTCGCCGCGCGCCTGCCCCAGCGGCTCTTGTGGGGCCTGGGCGCCCTGCTGGCCGGCGTGGTGGCCTTGCGCCTCATCAAGAACCTGGGCCTGTGGGGCGGGATCGAAGCCACCCGCGCAGAGCTCATCATCGTCGCCGCGCTCGCGGCGCTCACGCTGCCCGGGCTCGCCCGCGTGGGCGGCCGCGCGCTCGCCGTCGGCGTCGCGGTGGTGACGGTGGTGTCCATCGGGCTGCTCACCGCGCCCATCTGGACCATGCTCACGCTCGCCTGCCTGCACAACTTCACCCCCGTGGGCTTCTTGGCGGACGGGCTGACGCCGCGCGAGCGCCCCTACGGACTGGTGCTGGTGGCCATCGCCTTCGGGGCCGCGCCGCTCGCCATCGCGACCGGCGCGCCCGCCGCGGCCCTCGACGCCGTGGGCGCGTCGCTGCCCGACCTCTCGCTGCTTCCGTCGGGCGCCCGCGCAGAACACTTCCGCGCCTACCTGCACCGGTCCGTCCACGACGCGTCATGGGCGCCCGCCGTCTTCAGCGCGCTCGTGTTCACCCAGTGCATGCACTACGCCGCGGTGCTCGGCGCGCCCGACGGTGCCAAGAGCCCCTCCACGGTGGCCACGCCCCCCTCGATGATCAGCGCCCGCAGTGGATAGTTGGGCACCGCCTCTGCCAGCACCGGGAAGCCGTGCCACGCGAAGGGGTGGGTGAGCAGCGTGGCCGCGCAGCCCACGAGCGCCAGTCGACGCCACCCCACGCGGGCGCCCACCCCCAAGACCTGCGCCAAGGCGAGCACCACCGGGACCTCGATGAGGATGGAGAGCAGGAGGGCCTGGAGCTGGGTCATCAGCGGACCTCGGGGGGCACGGGGTGGGGCGCACGCGCGGCCCGAACCACGCGCCACAACGCCAGCCCCCACACCGCCGCGATGAGCCAGATGCCGTGATCCTGACTGAACAGGTCATCGGCCGGGTAGCGGTCGAGGGGGCTCCAGACCAGGGCCAGAAGCGCCGCAGTCACCGCGAGGTCGCGCCACCGGAGCCCGGCGACTGGCGCCAGCAGCGCCAGCAGCGCCGGGGCCACCAGCAGCACCTCGTGGGGGGGCGCCAGGCCGCCCGCCTCTCCCGCGCCGAAGGCCAGCGCGACCACCACCGCGGCCGCGAGCCGGCGGCGGGCCACCGGCTCAGCCTCGCCGATCCGCACCCGCAGCGCGACGAGCGAGCCCAGGGTGAGGGCGCCAAACACCAGCCCGCGGTGCTTCCAGAGGTCCCAGAGCGGCGGATCGCGGTGGGCCTGCCCGATGGTGACCTGCAGCCAGGCGCGGCTCAGGTCGTCGAGGGGATTCCATCCGGGGTGCACTCGCGCCGTCGCCAGGGCGATGGCGCCCCCCACCAGCGCCGCGCTGCCGAGCGCCCACCAGCGGCGGCGCGCCACCGCGGCCACCAGCACCACCCCGGGGAAGAGCTTGAGGCCCGCCCCCAGCGCGAGCACCGCGCCGGCCAGCACGGGGCGGTCGCGGGCGAGCAGCGCGCCCCCGAGCACGGTGATGCCCACCACGATCGCGTTGATCTGGCCGATCTCCAGGCTGTGGTGGACCACGTCGAGCAGCGAGAGCAGCGAGAGCCCGGCGCCCGCAGCGACCAGCCCGCCCGGGCCCGACACCCGCCGACCCGACAGCGCCGGGGCCGCCAGCGCCGCCAGCACCAGCGCCACCGCGCAGCCCAGCCAGAGCGGTCGGCCGAGCTGATCCCACGGCACATAGGCCAGCGGCATGGCCAGCAATGCCGCCGTGGCGGGGTATGGCATGAAGAACTGGCCGGGGCGCAGGCCGCTGCCCTTCTGGTCCCAGAGCCACTGCTGCACGGCGGGGTCGGCGGGGTCGAGGCCCTTCCACAGCGCCCAGCCGCCCAGCCAAAGCGGCGCCACGTCGGGACCGGGACCGGCCAGGTCGGCCGGGGGCTGGCCAAAGGCGCGCCACGCGAGGGCGGCGCCGATGAGCAGCGCCGCCACGCCGAGCGCCCACTGCGCCGCAGCGGGGATCCGGGGGGCGGGCAGGGGCGCGTTCACTCCTGCACGATGTCCCACTTGGCCCGCTGCCACGAGCCGCGGAGCGCGGCCTCATCGGCGAACACCACGCTGTGGGTGCGCTCGCGGGCGTCGATGAAGAAGACGAATTCGAGGGGCGGCACCGGGTCGTCGGCGTGCGCGTCGTAGAAGCGCACCAGGTCGTTGGCGGGCAGGGTCATGCGCCCGGCGACCCGGCTCAGCGGCAGGTCGAGGCCGGGCTCATCGCCGTCGGAGCGCCAGGCCCGCCACACCAGCTCGGTGCACACCACGGCGTGGTCCGTGGCGAAGTCGAAGTCGAAGTCGTACGGCCGGGCGTACATCTCGAAGGCGCGCGACAAGGCCCGCGCTCGCTCCACCTTGCCCATGTCGGTGGGGCGCAGGGCGGCGAGGTAGTCGCCCGCCGCGTGCGCCCAGGTGTTGAACAGCACCCCCTCACTCACCGCCTCGATGACCTGGTTCGGGTGGCCGTCGTGCCCCAGCTGGTAGGCGGCCCAAGCCTGCGGCGCGACGTGCGCGAGGTGCTCGGCCAAGGTGCGCGGGGCGTCCGGCTGCGCGGCGAGCCAGGCGCGCACCATCGGATCGTCAAAGTAGGCGTCGAACGTCGATGGCGGGCCCGTATACAGCAGCCCGTGGGGCCAGAAGCCCGGCAGGCCCACGTTGCTCAGGTACCAGTTCTTGCGGGACAGCAGGATGTCGCCCGGCTGCAGGTCGGCCTCGACCTGCGCCACCGCGGCCGCGTCGATGAGGTACCAGCCGATGCGGCGCGTGCGCCGGTCGCCCATCCACTCGGCCGTGTTCTTCTGGATGGGGTACCAGGTGCGCCGCACGCCGCGCTTCAGCAGCTGGGTGTCGGCGCGCACGGTGAGCACGGCGCGGTCGATGGGGGCCACCCGCTCGATGGTGTCGATGTGGTCGCGCACGTCGGTGAGCAGCCAGCCCACGCCCAGCCGCTGGGCCTCGCGCCGCGCGTGCAGGCCCCGCCCCACCGTGGCGAGGTACTGGTCGCCGGCCAGCACCCGGGCCTGGTCGCGCACCCCCAGCACCTGCTCGCGAAAGCGAGAGAATGTGCCCGCCGGCAGGCCCGCTTCGGGGTGGGGCGCGTCGAGGAACTTCACGGCGTTGCGGTTCTCGAGCACGCGGCGGCTGATGCGCGTGCCGGCGCGGTACAAGGCCAGCTCGGCGGCGTACGTCAGCAGGAAGCTCCGCAGGTGCTCGCTGCGCTCGACCCGACTCGGATCGTAGCGGTACCAGTCCTCCCAGAAGAGCCGCACCTGGTCGAGATCCACCGAGATGTCGTGCACCGCCGACCAGGTCTCACGGAGCAGCGCCTCCTCGTCGGGGGTCAACACCTGTTCGTGGCCCGCGGGCGGGACATCGGCGGCGTCGAGCTGCGCCGCGAGCGTGTCGAGGGCCGCAGCGTGGGCCTGATAGCGCGCGGTGTCGACCGCGAACGCCCCCTCGAACTCAGCCGGGGTCAGCCGCGTGAGGTCGGTGGGCTGCTCGGTCCACCACAGCCCCAGCCGAGCCGAGAGGGCCAGCAGAGCGAGCGCCATCGCCAGGATGACCCGACGCCGAACCCGACGCCCCGTGTCGGTCTCGGTGACCGCCTTGCCCGCCAGCAGCCGCCCCGACACGATGAGCACCAGCCCGATGAAGCTCCAGGCCAGCAGCACGCCGAGCATGTCGGGCACCAGGCGGACGTCTTGATCGGCGGCGAGGTAGCCACCCAAGGCGCCGATCCCGAGCGGGAGGGTGAGCTGGCCCAGCCGGTCGAGCAGGCGACCCAGTCGCGGGCGATGGGGGAGGTCGGGCATCGGCGGAGCATAGGGCGCGGGCGCAGCCGACGCGAGCCCCAGCCCGGCGCGCTCAGGCGCCCAACCACCGCGCCACCTGCCGACGCACCGCATCGACCCGCAGCAGGCCCGTGTGGCTGGTGTTGCTCTGGGGGCCCAGCACCATGAGCTGCGAGGGGCCCAGTGGGAACTGGCGCGGCCCGTGGGGGCCGAGGATGGGCGCATAGACGCTGGCGGTGGGGACCACCAGGTCGTTGGTGACCGGCAGCGCGTGACGCACGACGTCGCTGCGCCGGTGGGGCCGACGGCCGCCCTCCAGCACCGGGTCGGGCGCGCCCAGAGCGCTGTCGACGCCGGTGGCGACGCCGAAGTAGGTGGTCGGCGGCGCGGGCGGGTCGGGGGGCGGCCCGCTGAACCCGTTGAGCATGCGCAGCACCCGACTCGACGGCAGCTGGTCCTGGCTGCCCAGCAGCATCGGCCAGGTGCGCATGCGCAGGCTGTCGGGGTCGAAGCCGCCGATCGCGTGGGGGTCGTCGAGCCGCTCGACCGGGCGGGAGCGCATATCGACCAGCGCCACGCGACGGGCGTCGGTGCGCCACGCCTTCATCAGCCGGGCCCCCAACCCGGGGGGATCTCGGCGCGCGCTGGGGGTGCCGCCGTTGGGGGTGCCCAAGAAGATGAGCGTGCGGATGGAGATGTGGCTCGCGCGCATCAGGGGCCCTGCCCAGCCCTCGCTGATGTAGCGGGCGACCAGGCCACCCCTCGACATGCCCACCACGTCGAGGTTCAGGTGAACCCCGGCGTCTGGGAGCGCGTGGCAGAGATCGCGGGCGTTCCAGTCGAGGTGGTGGGCGAAGGCCCGGTGCTCGTAGGCCAGGATGCGACCACCATACTTGCGCTCCAGCCGCCGGTACTCGGCCTCGGTGATGCCCGAGAACCCCGAGCGTGTGGTCATCCCTGTGCCGTGGATCAACAGCAGCACGCGCGCGTCGTCGGGCAGGTCGCGGGCCTCGAAGCGCCGCCAGTCCGCGGCGTCGCGGCCCATGGGCGACCACCGAATGGCGCGGGCGTCAGCGTCGAAGCCATCGGCCCGAAGCAGGACGCTGCGCCAGACCAGGTCGGGGATCTTCGGACCGAGCAGCGTCCAGCGGGGCATCGCCCTCGCCTCCTACGGCTGACCGGGCGATCAGCTGTACCCGACGCAGCGCGGTGTCGTCAACGCCAGGCGGCGCGGCGCGCCGGTCACCACGCCCCTGTGTTCCCGTGCGCCTCGGGCGTCCCACGCTCGCGCTGGTCCGTTGGGTGACCCCGGGCCCCGCCGACGCGTCCACGCCGCCTCAGCCCTCGTCCACCACCGCGTCTTCGGCGCGCAGGACCAGCTCGATGTTGCCCTTCCCGTCGGCCCGAATCAAGGTGTCGCGCACCCCCTTGCGCCGCAGCATGGCGCGAAGGCGGCGGAGCGTGCGGTCCCAGTTGGTGCGCAGGCGGTGGGCGTCGTCGACGTCGGGGTAGACCGCCCGCGCCACCAGCTCCCAGGGCGCCGGCGCGCCGTACTCCACCAGCTCGGAGAGGATGCGGGCGCCCAGCCCCGCGATCACGGCGGGCTCTCGGCCCGGCTGCTCGATGTGCACCGTCTCGAAGCGGGCCACCACCCGACGGGGCGGCTGCAGCCGGCCCGCGGCGCGGGTGGGGGCCGAGCCCGCCTCCGCGATGCGGCGCCCTTTCACCCGAAGCGTGTGCCCGGCCACCTCGAGCACCGATCCCTCGCTGAGCGGCTCCTCGTCTTCGCCGGCGAGCTGCGCCCACCAGCCGTCGGCGTCGCTCCACAGGTGCAGGGCGGCGCCTTTCCACCAGGTGGGCAGCAGCCGGCCGCCGGGCAGCAGCGAGTACACCGGCGCGCTCAGCTCGACCGCCGCATCGCGCAGCCCCTCCACCACCAGCACCCGCTCCGGCAGGGTGACGTCCACCACGGTCAGGGCGAGGCCGTCGACCAGCTCGATGCGCTGACCCGGGCGGAGCACCACGTCGGCCTTGCGGTCGCCGTCGGCCGACACCAGCCCCCGCTGCGCCAGGAGCACCAGCGTGCGGCCCCGGAGCGTGATCAGGGCGTGGACCTCGGAGATCCGGGGGTCCATCAGGCGCAGATCGGCCGACGGCAGCCGACCGATCAGGCTGCCGGGGGCGAGATCGACCAGGGCGCCATCGGCGAGCTGGAGGCGGACAGAGGGGGTGGCCATGCGCCCAGGATACCGCCCGGGGCGTGCTACGTTGCGTCGGCCCCGAATCGGCCCCACAAGCCCCGACGAACCCCGTGAAGCGCTGGCTGCCTGCAGTGCTGCTGCTCGCGGGGGCCAGCGCCCCGGCCCGGGCCTGCGACCGCGACGCCCTGCGCGACGCGCTCGACCGCGCCTTCGACGCCTGGCGGGCGCGCGACCAGGTGGGCTTTCGGGCCGCGCGCGAGGCCGCCCATGAGAGCCTCGCCTGCCAGTCGGAGCTCTTGCCGCGGGACCTCGTGCGCGACCTCCACGTGAGCGGGGCGCTGTCCGCCTACCTGCCGCCGCGCGACCCGATCGCGGTGCGCGCAGCCTTCCGCAGCGCCCTGTCCGCCGACCCCGCCTTCGCGCTCGACGCCCGTCTGGCTCCTTAGGGCAACCTCCTTCAGGATCTGTTGGAGGAGGCACGGGGCGACGACACGGGCGACAGCGAGCCCGTGGCGGGCAGCGGCGGCTGCGCGGTGCTGGTGAACGGACGGGAGGACGCGCCGCGGCCGCTCGACCGCCCCGCGGTGCTGCAGGAGGCCTGCGCCGACCGGGTCGGCGCCATCGCCCTGCTGCCGGCCGGAGGGCCGCTCCCCCGCTGGGCCGAGGTCACCCAGGTCACCCAGGTCACCCAGGTCACCCAGGTCGCCGCGCCCGCTTCGGCCCGCGCCGACCGGGGCCGGCGCATGAGCGTCGGTCTGGGCATCACCGGCGGCGCCACGCTGGCGGCGGCGGGGGGCTTGCTGCTGGGCGCGCGGCGTCAACACGCGACCTACGCGGGGCTGGCCGACCAGGTCGCCGACGGGTCGCTGCCGGCGTCCGAAGCCGACCGCCTGAACACCACCCGGGCAGCCGCCAACGGGCTGGGGGTGGGCGCGCAGGTGGCCGCCGGTCTCGGGGTGGCGCTGGTGACCACCGCCGTCGTGGTGCGGTTTTGAGCGCCCCCCGGCTCGAGCTGGGGGAGGTCATCGGCCGCGGCGGCTTCGGCACCGTGCACCGGGCCTGGCTGCACGGCGAGCTGCTCTGGCGCGAAGTGGCCGTGAAGCTGGTCCGGGCCGAGCACGCAGACGACCCCGACGTGCTGGGGCGGCTGCGCGACGAGGCCCGCATGCTGGCCTGCCTGTCGCATCGGGCCATCGTCCGCGTCGAGGACGTGGTCACGCTGGGGGACGTCCCAGCGGTGGTCCTCGAGCTGGTGCGGGGGCCGTCGCTGGCGCAGGTGCTGGCCAAGGCCGGGCCGCTCCCCGAGGGGCCCGCCCTCGACGTGATCGCCGAGCTGGCAGGGGCCATGGCCCAGGCCTGGTCGACGCCGGGCCCCGATGGGGCGCCCCTGCGGCTGCTCCACCGCGACCTCAAGCCCGCCAACGTCTTGGTCACGCCGGCCGGCGAGGTGAAGCTGCTCGACTTCGGGGTGGCCCGGGCCGCCCTGACCGACCGCGAGGCGGTCACCACGGTGGGTGCGTTGGGCACCCCGCCCTACATGGCTCCCGAGCGCTTCGACGGCGTCGATGGGCCCGAGGGCGACGTCTACGCGCTGGGGGCGACCCTGCTCGAGCTGTGCACGGCGCAGACGCCGGAGCGCACCTCGGCCCGGGAGAGCCGCCACACCGAGGTCTGGGGGGACGCCATCGGGCGAGCGGCGGCCGCGGGGCTGTCGGCCGACACCGTCGCCCTCATCGGCGAGGCTCTGGCCCACGCGCCGGCCGACCGGCCCACCGCCGCCGAGCTGGCGGCGCGGTGCGCGGTGCTCCTCCGAGGCCGCGAGCCGCTGGCCGCATGGGCCCCGCGCCACGTGACGGTGCCCGACGCCGCCCCGGCCTCCGCGACCGCGCCCGGCGCCCCGGGCGCACCCGCGACGGCCCGGTCGGGAGCCGTCCGGCCGCGGCCCGCGCCAGGGGACGGCGTCCGCCCACCGCAGAGCGCCCCTCCACCAAACGCGCCGGCGTCCAGCGGCCCGGCCCGACTCGCGGTCGCGCTCTGCCTCGCCGCCCTCGCCGGCGTCGCGGCGTGGGCCGCCTGGCCCCGGCCCGAGCCGCCCCGAGTCAGCC
>JBDQIL010000036.1:0-11227 GCA_040264415.1 Myxococcota bacterium | reverse complement strand
TGGTGGGGCCGGCGACGCCTCCCCCGAGGTGGTGGCGCAGTGCGCCGAGGCCGCCGCAGCCCACCTCGCCGGCCCCACCAAGGCCTCGGCGGCGGTGCTGAACACGGCCGGCTTTCGCTGCTACCGCGCCGATCGGCTCGACGACGCCGTGGCCCTCTTCGGCCGCGCCCTCGACCGCGACCCCACCCACGCCCTCGCCCACTACAACCTCGCGTCGTCCCTCGGGGTGCTGCGGAGCCGCGGCGACATCTGCGGCAGCGACGCCACCCTGCGCCGCATGATGACCCACCTCGAGGCTGCGGTGCGCTTCGACCCCAGCCGGCGCGCCCGCCTCGCCGAAGACCCGGATCTCGCGCCCGTGCGCGCCCTGCCCCGCTTTCGAATCCTGCAGGGGGCCGACCCCGCTACCCGGCGGGGGGTGGTCCAGGCGGTCCAGGGGGCCACCTTCTACGCTCCGGCGCCAGGCGCCTTCGGCCACCCCCTGCACCTCACCCTGCAGGGGGCGGCCCCCCACAAAGACCTCGAGCATGGTGCGCTGCCCGCGCTGCACCGGCGCCGAACGGTCACCGACGCCGGCGCGCTCGAGACCACCGAGCAGGTGGGCGGCTGGGCGATCGACGCGCAAGGTCGCGTGCGCATCGACCCCGACGGGGGCGCCCCCGGGCCCGAAGTGCAGAGCTGGGGCCTCACGCCCCAGGGCGACCTGGCGCCGCTACAGGGCGGCGGCGATCCCCTGCTCGGCGTGCCCGATGAGTGCTCGGCCTGACGCCACCGCGCGGTCGTCCCGCGATCGCCACTGCAGCTGGGCCGGAGCGCCCACGATGGGCCCGGCGATGGGGCGACGGGCTACCGACGCTGGGGGCTGCTGGCCACGGCGTTGTCGTCTTCGTACAGCTCGGCCACCTGGTCGTCCCAGTCGAGCACCACCCAGACGTCGCCGGGCGAGCCCGACAGCGTGACCAGCGCGCCCTGGAGATCGCCGGGGTCGATGCTGCCCACCCGGGCCGTGCCGTCGGGGGTCGTGCCGATCTGCGGCTCGGACGAGGTGGCGTAGACGCCGATCTCGAACGAACCGGTGGCGCCGTCCCCGGTGTTCTCCACCGTGACCTGGCACTCGGTGCCGCCGGCCTCAAAGGTGCACACCACGCCGGCCACATACAGGTTGGCGTCGCCATAGGCCGAGTCGCCGCCCTTGTCGTCACAGCCGCCCAACGCCAGCAGGGCCAGGGTGGGGGTGAGCATCGCCAGGCGGGTGGGGGTCATCGGCTCCTCCAAGGGGCACGGTGCGGGCCGCACGGTGCGCGGCACAGCTAACCCCTCCCCTCGCGGCTTGCGGGCGGACCGCGTGGTGGCCACCCCGTCCGAGCGTTAGCCCGACGGGCCATGACGCCGCTCCTCCTTCGAATCTCCGGGCTGATCGACCGCGCCATGGGCGCGCTGGGCCGCGCGGTCTCGTGGCTCACGCTCGGCATGGTGCTGCTCGGCGCGGGCAACGCGGTGCTGCGCTACCTGGGCCGGTTCGTGGGGGAGAACCTCACCAGCAACGCCGTGGTCGAGGCCCAGTGGTACCTCTTCGCGCTGGTCTTCTTGCTGGGGGCCGCGCCCACGTTGCTGCGCGACCGGCACGTGCGGGTGGACGTGCTGTATGGACGCCTGAAGCCCCGCGGCAGAGCCGCCATCGACCTCGCGGGCGCCCTGCTGTTCCTCCTCCCCTTCTGCGCCTTCGCCATCTGGGTGAGCAGCCCGAGCGTGCGCTCCAGCATCCAGGTCTGGGAGGGCTCGCCCGACCCCGGCGGGCTGCCGCGCTGGCCCATCAAGATCGCCATCCTGGTCTGCTTCGGGCTGCTGATCGCGCAGGGGGTCAGCGAGGTCTTCAAGCGGGTCGCCGGGCTGCTGGGCGCCGCGGCGCTGCCCGGCGCCCCCGCCGACGGGGAGGCCCCGTGAACCCCGAGCTGCTCGGGCCCCTGATGTTCGTGGTGGCCTTCGCCTTCATCTTCTCCGGCTACCCGGTGGCCTTCAGCCTGGGCGGCACCGCGCTGGCCTTCGCCTTCGTGGGGGTGCAGGCCGGGCTCTTCGACTGGACCTTGATGCTCGCCTTCCCCGAGCGGGTCTTCGGGGTGATGAGCAACCAGGTGCTCCTCGCGGTGCCCTTCTTCATCTTCATGGGCACGATGCTCGAGAAGTCGCGCCTCGCAGAGGACCTGCTCAAGACCATCGGCGCCCTCTTCGGGCCGCTGCGGGGCGGGCTGGGCCTGGCGGTGGTCTTCGTGGGCGCCCTGCTGGCCGCCGCGACGGGCGTGGTGGGCGCGAGCGTGGTCGCCATGGGCATGATCAGCCTGCCGGTCATGCTCCGCTACGGCTACAGCCCGTCGCTGTCGGCGGGGGTGATCACGGCGTCGGGCACGCTCGGCCAGATCATCCCGCCGAGCGTGGTGCTGGTGGTGCTCGCCGATCAGCTGGGCGTGAGCGTGGGCGACCTGTTCGTGGGCTCGCTGGTGCCGGGCCTGATGCTGGCGGGCATGTACGCGCTGTATGTCGTGGGCGTGGCCGTGCTCAAGCCCGAGATGGCGCCCGCGCTGCCGGCCAGCGAGCGCACCGAGCGGGGGTGGGCGCTCGCGCGCCGCGTGGTCACCGTCATGATCCCACCCCTGGTGCTCATCCTGCTGGTGTTGGGCAGCATCTTCGCCGGCGTCGCCACCCCCACCGAGGCCGGCGCCTTGGGCGCAGTGGGCGCCATGGGCCTGGCCGCCGCGAACCGGCGCCTCGACCTCAAGGCCCTGCGCGGCACCATGGACGAGACGGCGTCGCTCACCGCGATGGTGGTCTTCCTGCTCATCGGCTCGACCGCCTTCGCGCTGGTCTTCCGCGGGCTCTACGGAGACGTCTGGATCGAGGATCTGCTGACCAACCTGCCCGGCGGCAAGGTGGGGCTGCTCTTGGTGGCGAACCTCGTCATCTTCCTGCTGGGCTTCTTCATCGACTTCTTCGAGATCGCCTTCATCATCCTGCCGCTGCTGGTGCCGGCGGCGCGATTGCTGGGCATCGACCTGGTGTGGTTCGGCGTGATGATCGGCATGAACCTGCAGACCAGCTTCCTCACGCCGCCCTTCGGCTTCTCGCTGTTCTACCTGCGCGGCGTGGCCCCCGAGAGCGTGCGCACCACCGACATCTACAAGGGCGCGGTGCCCTTCATCGCCATCCAGGCGCTTGGACTGCTGCTCATCATCCTGTTCCCCGAGCTGGTCACCGGCCTGCTCGAGGACTGACGGGCCAACGACCGGCGGCGCGGTTCAGCCCCGCGGGTAGCTGAACTGCGCGTAGGCGAGCTCGGCCGCCGAGAACCAGCGGAAGCTGTCCTTGCGGAAGGCGTCCCAGTGCTCGAAGATCTCGCGGTACTGCGGGTCTCTGGCGGAGTGGTCTGCGTAGATCTGGAAGGCCGCCTCGCGGGCACCGACCATGATGTCTTCGCTGAACGGCCGCATCTGCACGCCCTTGTCGATCAGCCGGGCGAGCGCGGGCGGGTTCTGGGCGTCGTAGCGGGCCTGCATGGTCGTGGCGGCCTCGGCCGCCGCGCTGCGCAGCGCCTCTTGGAACTCGGTCGGCAGCGCGGCCCAGGCGTCGCGGTTGATGTAGAACGACAGGCTCGGCCCAGGCTCCCACCACCCCGGGTAGTAGTAGAAGTTGGCGGCCTTGTGAAAGCCCAGCTTCTCGTCGTCGTAGGGACCCACCCACTCGGTGGCGTCGATGGCGCCGGTCTCGAGGGCCGGGAAGATGTCGCCGCCAGCGATGACCTGCACGCTCACGCCCAGCTTGCCCATGACCTCTCCCCCGATCCCGGGGATGCGCATCTTGAGGCCCTTGAGATCTGCGAGCCCGCCGATCTCCCGCTTGAACCAGCCGCCCATCTGGCTGCCGGTGTTGCCGGCGGGCATGGACATCACGTTGAACTCGGCGAAGAGCTTGTCGAGCAGCGCCGCGCCACCGCCCTCGAGCAACCACGCGGCCTGCTGGCGCGCCGTCATGCCGAAGGGAACGCACGTGTCGAAGGCGAGCGCCGGGTTCTTGCCGATGTAGTAGTAGCTGGCGGACTGGCCGATCTGCACCGTGCCCTGCTGGACGGCGTCGAGCACCTGCAGCGCGGGGACTAGCTCGCCGGCCGGGTAGACCTTGATGTCGAAGCGGCCTCCCGTGAGCGCACGCACCCGCTCGGCGAGGACGTCGGCGCTCCCGAAGATCGTGTCGAGCGAGCGCGGGAAGCTGCTCGCCAGCCGCCACCGCACCGTCTGGCCGCCCACCGCCGGGGCCGCACCGCCCGCCGCGGGCTGGGGGGCGGCGGGCTGCGGGCCCTCGCAGCCGGCGACACTGGCCGCGGCGAGGCCAGCGCCTCCAGCCAACACGCTCGACAGGAATTCACGACGCTTCATGGGTGCTCCGGGGCAGCGGCCCGCATCTTGCCACAGGGCGCTCCGGGGGCTCCCCTGCCCCTGACACTCGACGACCCGACCGGGCGAACCGGTCGGGTCGAAGATGTGGTAGCTGAGGGCGGACTTGAACCGCCGACCTAGCGATTATGAGTCGCTCGCTCTAACCAGCTGAGCTACTCAGCCCCATTCCGAAGCGGCCGGCTCCTAACCAACGGGGCGGGGGTGTCAACCCCAGGACAGACACGGATCAGCCGACGGCCGCGCGAGCCCAGGACAGGGCCGCGCCGGCAGCGAAGCTCCAGGCGAAGAGCAGCGCCAAGACGACGCCCCGCATCCGGGCCGCCATCGACAGAAGCATGGCCTCGTCGGCCTCGCTGATGCGGCCCTCGTCCCACGCCTGCTGGCGGCCGGCGATCCAGGCGAACAGCCCGAGCAGGCGGGTGGGCCACGCCAACCAGATCAACGCGAGGGTCGCGAGGCCCGCCGCCCCCAGGCCCATCAACCCCGCGAGCACGCCCGCCACCGGTCAGGGTTCCGCGGGGGGGTCCCCGTCTCCGGCGCCCGACGCGCGCGCGGCCTCTTCGACAGCGCGCTGTACCAGCTCCACGTGGCGGCGCAGGTCGTCGGCCTGCTGGGTCTTGGGGTAGCGATCGACCAGGTCGGCGAGCCGTTGACGGATGTCGGTGAGCGCCTGCAGTCGGACAGCGGGGTCTGCCTCGTCTCGGGCCCTCAAGAACAAGACGCCCGCCTGTTCGCGTTGCTGAGAGACATAGGCGTCGCGAATGGGCTCCCAGGTGTCGACCACCTCTGCGTAGCAGGGACGCTCCAGGCAGGCCTCGAGCTCGGCGAGGGCGGCGGCCAGGTCGCCGGCGTCGCGCAGGTCTCGGGCTCGCTGCAGGCGGTCGACGACCGACCCCTCGGGGTCACTGGGCTCGTCATCGGCGGCGTCGCGCGCGGCCCCGGCATCCTCGCCGAGGAGCTCCTCCTCGACCACCGCCCCTCCGGGGGCAAACACGGCGGTCTCGCCCTCGTAGAGCGCCGGCACCTCGACGGCCCGAGACCGCTCCTCGATCTCCACCACATTCTGCAGGTAGGCGAGCACAATGCGCTGGGCACGGGGCTCCTCGTCCCGCATGCGGCGGGCGAGGGCGCGCGCCGCGTCGAGCCGGTCGCGCTGGTCCACCTCTTGGGTCTCCACGAGCATGTCATCCAGCCGCTCGACCACCTCCTCGAAGTCGACCGGCGGCGGCTGCGGCTCCTGCGCGACAGCGGCCGCAGCCCCTGCAGAACGGGGCGGTGTGCCGTATTGCACGACACAGCCAGACAGGAGCAGTGCGAGGGAGACTCGGAGCATGGGGGCCGGTTATCACGGGAGTCTGGGTGGAGGAGGACGGCGCTCATCCACCGTCGCGCGGACCGGCAAAGACGTAAACGCGACCCCTGTTGTCGGAACCCCAAGCGGAAGCGCCGACTGCAAGCAATGACGTGCTTTCGGACCAAGCCATTGCACTCGCAAAATCGTCTGCGCCCGACCCAACAATGGAGGCCTGAGCCGCCGCCAAGGATGGACTCCCCTCAACCTCGTCAAACCAACCAAGCTCTCCCGGCCCACGGGGATCTCCGACTACCACCCCCCCGGCTGCGAGAACACAGGCCGATCCCACGGGAGACGCACCCCCACCCCGAATGGACTGGGAGTCGGAGAGGTCGACCACCCCTGAAGGAGCCTCTGCCAACAAGTACGCGACGCCTCCTCCGCCATTGGCGTCCGCGGCGCAGACTGCCCATGCCCATTCGCCTGCCCCGATCGCTACTGCGGAAGCCGTGCTGCCATCCGCGACGTCAAGGCGAGCGCCGGCGTCGTCTAGCGATGTCGGGAGCGCAACCCCACCATGGAACAACCACGCCGCCCCCAATCCACCACCACCAGCGCCAACTGAGAAGTCACCGTACCCGTCGCCGTCGACGTCAGCGCCGACAGCCAGCGCAGCTCCTAGTTCGGCGTTCTCACTCCCATCGAATGATGTCGCGGATACTTCGTTCAGGTAGCCATCAGGCGCATCGAACGGCACAACCCACAACCGGCCAGAGAACCGGACAGGCGCACTGAAAGTAGCGCCCGTGACAAGGAACTCGACCACTCCGTCTCCGTCCAGATCTGCCGACGCAACCTGAGTGCCAGCCTTGTCGCGACTAGAAACGTTGTGGGTCCACACCCGCTCCAGGGAGGGGGTGTCGATGTCCCACAGCTCCACTCTGCTGTCGCCTGGCGATCCCACAAGGACTCTGGATGCGTCCACCGCACCAAGCGACGCACCACAAGCACGACTGCCACCGGCTGAAAGCAAAGGTCCGGCTGCTGCCTCAAAGCCACTTCCGGTGCGTCGCCAAACCGAAACACTGCAGGCCGCGCCGGCCCCAGCGTCCGAACCGGGAGCCCCGACGATCAGTGTCGCCGGCTCTGCTGCAGGCATCCAAGCAAGCGCCGCACCTGCGGCCTCACCAGCCCGATCCAAAATCAGCACCACCCCATCCCGCTCCGCCACCAGATCATCGATCTCGCCGCTGCAGTCTTCGTCGGTGCCGTCCAGCGTCTCCGGCGCCGCGGGACTCACGGCGCTGTCGCCGTCGTCGCAGTCACCATCCTGCTCGACCGCGTCGGAGGGCGGCGCGCAGGCGCGAACGGGCCGGTCGGTGTCGCCCCAGCCGTCCCCATCTTGGTCGATGAAGTACGTCGAGAAGGAGAGGTCGTCCTCACTCTCTGAGGAGCCGTCGCAGTCGTTGTCCCGGCCATCGCAGAGCTCGTCGGCGCCCGGGTAGGTGGTCGGGTCGCGGTCGTCACAATCATCGGCCGTGATCGACCAGCCGTCCGGCGCAGCGCACGCGGCGGCGGCGGTCTCCGGATCGCCCCACCCATCGCCGTCCGTGTCGGCGTAGATGCGTCCGTCCACGTCGTCGTCGGCGCCATCGACCCGGCCATCGCAGTCGTTGTCCACCCCGTCGCCGCACCGCTCGCCCAGACCTGGGGCCCGCGCTGCGTCCGTGTCGTCACAGTCGCCGTCGTCGGGGGTCACCCCATCGCCGTCTCGGTCGGTCAAGGCCGCCCGACGGGCCTCGTAGAGATCCTCGTCCACCAGGCATCCGCCCAGCACCAACGTGGCCACCGCCACCCAGCGTGTCTGCATACGCCCTCCGGTCGCGGTTTGATCCTACCGGAGGCGGCCTCCGTCAGTCCGCAGGGACGATTCGTGGCACGACGTCGTCGGCGTCCTCCGGAACCCCATCGGTCCCCGCGGGGGGTGCCGTCGGATCAAGCGCTCCGGGCCGCGGATCGCCGACCGGAGGAGGATCCGTGCCCCCATCGGGCTCGAGGGCGGGCGCCACCGCAGGGTCGTCAAGGTCGTCGAGGTCGCCCATCTCCTCGATCCAGGGGACCGCCTCGGCCTCGAGGTCTTCCCCATCGACTCCGTCGCCCCCATCGTCGATGGACGGCGCGGGAGGGCTGCCCGCGGCGCCAGGCGCGTCGGGGGCCACCGTGGGCAGCGCCGCGTCCGGCGATGCCGCCGACAGAGCACCTCGAACCGGCGTGAACGGGGCGATGATCCGCCGAACGGACAGCTCCCCGTCCGAGTCGAGGCCGTCGCCGAGCACCAGCGCCGCCCGCTCGGTGCCGCCGGGGACCACCCGCCCCGTGGCGGGGTCGACCGGCACCGCGGCGAAGCCACGGGGCAGCTCGTCCGGGGCGCTGGGGGCGGCCGCACCCACCAGACCCGCGGTGGCCAGGCCACGGGCCGTGCCGATCCAGGCCGGCAGCGCGCCGCTCGCGCCCGCCAGTCGGGTTCGCCCCTTCGCCATGGGGCGGTTGTCGTCGTAGCCCACGTACACGCCGACCGTCAGGCCCGCGGCCGGCTCCCACCGGTCGTCTTGGACGCCCGGAACGATCCCGAGGAAGGCCGCGTTCTTGAAGCCGTTGGTGGTGCCGGTCTTGCCAGCCAGCGGCACATCGACCCGCTCGAGCTCGACCTGGCCCAGCGCGCGCCGGCCCGTGCCAAAGCGCACCACGCTCCGCAAGATGTCCGCGACCAGCCGCCCAGCCTCGGGGGGCGCCACCGCACGCGGCCTCGGCTGCGCGGCGTAGAGCAGCTCGCCATCGCGATCGCGGATCTCGGCGATGAGCAGCGTGCGGGCGGAGGTCGCCGGCGCCGAGGTGGAGAGGCCCGCCAGGCCAGGTCGGCGCCCCTCGAAGACCGGCACCTCGCCCGAGATCATGCCCTCATACATCGAGGCCGCCTCCGCCAAGCTGATATCGACGGCCCCCAACGGCATGCTCAAGACCGGCGGGATGTCGCTCTCGACCCCCAACGTGCGCGCGTAGGCGGCGAGATAGCGCATGGCGACGAGCGCGCGAAAGTCTGGGTGGTGCTGCAGGGACTCGAAGTCCCACAGGTCGGCGTTCTCGAGCACCAACCGTCGGCGCTGCGCCGCCCGCCCCACCGCGTCGAGGGTGGACGCCCGAAGCCCTCCGGGCAGCCAGAGCGACCCGTCGGCAGCCCAGGCCTCGCCCTCGCCCGCCGCGAGCGACGTGAGCAGCAGGGCCGACGGCGCCGCCCAGGGAGCGGCGTCGGTCGCCTCGACCCCACAGCCGAGCGCCAGCCCCTCGCCCGTGGGGCGCACCCGCAGGTTCGGGAAGGTCGCCGGGTCGGGCACCGGCGGCGGCGCCGCCTGCGGCGACAACCACCCGAAGAGACCCCCGTCATCCACCGCTTCCGCCCCTGCCTTCGCCAGGGCACGCAAGGCGGCGGCCTCGGCGCGGCAGGCCTCCGTCAGCGACGCGAGGCGCAGGTAGTTGGTCTGCACCGCGGCGGCCTTGCGCGCCCGC
This sequence comes from Myxococcota bacterium, assembly GCA_040264415.1. GTDB lineage: Bacteria > Myxococcota_A > UBA796 > UBA796 > UBA2385 > M30B51. The sequence continues at coordinate 1,924 of JBDQIL010000036.1, read as the reverse complement.
ACCGCGCGGCTGCCCGACCCCCGCACCCGGGCCAGCTCGGCCTCAGCGCCGCGCCCGTAGTACAGCGACCGCAGGGCCACCGCCTCGGTCTCGGGCAGCTCGCCGTCGAGCAGCACCTCTTGCTTCGCGGCCACGAAGGCCATCTCTGGCACGCGGGAGGGCGTCGAGATCACCCCGAAGTCGTCGCGCACCCGCTCGATCCAGGCCTCCCGCGCCTCGTCGATCCCCGGCACCAGCCCCGCGCGTTCCGCCACGGCCCGGAAGTCCCGGGCATCGAGCCGGTCGAGCAGGTGGTAGAGCAGCCAGATGCTCGCGAGGTTCTCCGAGGCGGTCCCGGCCTGCTGCAGCGGGACGAACTCGGACGACTGGTGGTCGGCCCGCGGGTAGTACCAGGTTCCCTCGAAGGTGAAGACCCCCTCGCGGTTGTCGAGCAGGTCGGTGGGCGCCCAGCCCAGCCCGAGGGCCGCAGAGTACACCAGCGGCTTCCAGGTGCTGCCCAGCTGCCGGCGGGCCGTGGTCGCCCGGTTGAAGTTGCGGTTGTCGTTGCCGCCGACCATCGCCCGGATCTGCCCGTCTTCGAGCACCATGACCGCTCCCTGCAGCGCGGGCCGCAGCTCGAGGTCGCAGCGACCCGGCGAGGCGAGGCTGGCCCAGACGATGGTGCCCGTCGGCAGCGCCGCCTTCAACGCCGCCCCAGCGCCCTTGGGCGCCGAGACGTAGGGGTTCTCGGCCTTCGCCCGATGCAGCACCGTGGCCATGCGGTCGATCCCGTCGTCCCCCACCACACAGCTGTGGCCCCCCAGGTCGAGGATGAGGCCCCCCTTCTCGGCCGGCCCGAGCACCGCGGCCGACGAGAAGGCGTGGACCTGCGCCGGGTTGTCTGGGTCGGGGTGCGGCGCCGCGCTCTCCGGGAGCCGCAGCGCCGACGCGGTCTGGCCCTCGAGCAACGGACCCACCTCGCTGAGGTGGTGCCACAGCGCGTAGGTGGCCTCTCGCTGCGCGACGGGGTCGAGGGTGGTGACCACCTGGATCCCCGCAGTCGACGGGTTGTCCACGCCCAGCTCAGCGAACAGCGTGGGGAAGGGCTCCTGCTCGAGCCGCGCCGCCACCTCGTCGAGCAGCACGCTGCTGTCGTACCGGAAGGTCCCCCGCTTGAAGGGGATCTCCTGCTCCACCAGGCGCGCGTGCTCGGTGCCACTGAGCGCGCCCATCGCCAGCATGCGGTCGAGCACGTAGCCGGTGCGCGCCTTCGCCCGCGCCCGCGCCGCCGCCCGCCGCGCTTCGGACTTCCCGATGAACGGGTTGTATGCCGCCGGCGCCTTGACCATGCCCGCAAGGAACGCCGCCTCGAGGGGGGTCAGCGCCTCGACATTCTTGTCGAAGAAGTACCGCGCCCCGATGCCCAGCCCGCGGCCGTTCGCGCTCACATGAAACTGGTTCGCGTAGAACTCGAGGATGTCTTCCTTGGAGAAGTGGGCCTCGAGCCGCAGGGCGTCCACCAGCTCGACCAGCTTGCTCCGCAGCGACCGGTCTGGCCGATAGAAAAGGTTCTTTGCAGTCTGTTGAGTGAGGGTGGAGCCCCCCGCCACCACGCGGCCCGCCTCGACGTTGGCCTTCATGGCGCGCGCGATGCCCTTGGCGTCGAAGCCCGGGTGGTCCCAGAAGCGCTGGTCCTCGGCGGCGACGATCGCCTGCACCCACGCCTTCGGAATGCGTTCATAGGGCACGTAGTCGCGGTGTTCGCGCGCGAAGAAGACGCCGATCCGCGTCTCGCCGTCGCGGTAGAGGACCGGACTCTCCTGGGCGATGACGTCGAGGATGGCGTCGCGATCGAGGTGCGCACCCGGCTCGGCGACCACGTGCTGCTGGTAGAGCCAGGCCCCCGCGCCGCCCCCACCGAGGGCCAGGGCGACGGCCAACACCG
>JBDQIL010000035.1:0-11272 GCA_040264415.1 Myxococcota bacterium | reverse complement strand
TGGCTGATCCGCGGGCTGGTCGAGTACGGCTGGGCCGACACCAGCCGCGCCCACGGCGTGCTCCCTTCCGGGGCGGCGGGCGGCATCGACCTGTCGAAGGTGGGCGACACCGAGGGCCGAGACGGCCTGGTGCTCGAGATGGCCGCGGCCACTGGCGGCCGGGTCTGCCACGACGACGGCACCTACCGGTTCCAGGTCAAGATCACCCAGGGCCCCCAGGGCCAGACCGTGACCGTGCGGTGCCCCGAGGCGAATTTCCTCCAAGAGTTCCCCTACGACCCGGCCAACCCCCTGTGGGCCGCCGGCTACATTCACCAGGCGCTGGTCGGCTACGTCCCCCAGTTCGTTCAGTGGCGCCTGCAGGGCGGCGAGGTGAGCTGGGCCGAACGGGCCGGCATGCCCGAGATCGACGGCCAGCCATGCTCCTTCATGCTCTCGCGCTTCATCGCCGAGGCCGTGTCCGCCAACCGCTCCTTCAGCGAGGGCCCCCGGCAGGGCTGGTGGCTCACGGGTGGAGCCCCGGCCGCCCCCGACCCCACCGGCGGCCGCGCCGCGTCGGGCGGCACGCCGGCCTCGTGGGGGGCTGCGATCGCGCGGACCGGAGCTGGAGGCGGCGATCCCACCTACCTCTCGGCGGCCGCCCGCGAGGCCATCGCGGCCGCCGGGCCCGTGGCGTCGGTGGGCAACGTCCAGGCGCTCGCGCGGGTCAAGAAGCCGGGCACCGCCCTGATGCTGCTGGGCGGGCTGGGCATGCTCCAGGCGCTGCTGTGGTTCGTCAACGCCATCTCGGTCTTGGCGTTCTACCTCGACGACTCGGCGGGCGCGCTGGTCTTCAGCCTCGCCATGTCGGTGCTCCTGCTGCTCGGGGGCGGCGCCGCGCTCTGGGGCGGGTGGCGCTACCGCAACCTGTCGGGCGGGCCGCTGCCGGTGCTCTCGATGGCCTACGCGGTGGTGGTGCCGATTTGCTGCTTTGGCGGCGTGCCGGTGGCCATCTGGGCCGCGATGACCTGGCGCGATCCCATGGTGAAGCGCGCCCGGGGATAGCGCCGGCCATTGCCCCGCACCGGGGGGCGTCATAGCGACCCCTCCCCCCGCATCCGTCGAGGCCCGCATGGCCCTCTCCTTTCAGGATCTCATCCTCACGCTTCAGCGCTACTGGGGCGACCAGGGCTGCGCCATCCTGCAGCCGCTCGACATCGAGATGGGCGCCGGTACGTTTCACCCGGCCACCTTCCTGCGGTCGCTGGGCCCCGACCCGTGGCGCGCCGCCTATGTGCAGCCCTGCCGCCGGCCCGGCGACGCCCGCTACGGCGAGAACCCCAACCGGCTGGGCCACTACTACCAGTTCCAGGTGCTCATCAAGCCGAGCCCTGCCGACATCCAGCAGGCCTACATCGGCAGCCTCGAGGCCATCGGCATCGACCTGACCAAGCACGACCTGCGCTTCGTCGAGGACAACTGGGAGTCGCCGACCCTCGGCGCGTGGGGCCTGGGCTGGGAGGTCTGGCTCGACGGCATGGAGGTGACCCAGTTCACCTACTTCCAGCAGTGCGGCGGCTTCGACCTCGACCCCATCTCGGTGGAGCTCACCTACGGGCTGGAGCGCCTGGCGATGTACCTGCAGGGCGTCGACAGCGTCTACGACCTCGAGTGGGTCGAGGGCATCTCGTACCGCGACGTGTACCACCGAAACGAGGTGGAGCAGTCCCACTACAACTTCACGCACGCCGACACCGAGCTGCTCTACACGCTGTTCCAAGGCAGCTTCGACGAGTGCGCCAAGCTCGCGATGGAGGGCCTCGCCCTGCCCGCCTACGACCACTGCATGAAGTGCTCGCACACCTTCAACATGCTCGACGCCCGGGGCGCCATCTCGGTGGCCGAGCGAGCCAACTACATCCGTCGCGTGCGCCAGCTCTCCGTGGCCTGCGCGCAGGCCTGGCTGAAGCAGCCGGTCGATGACCCGCGCGACGCGGGAGGTGCCCAGTGACCCCCCAGCCAGCCACCGCCGAGCTCTTCGTTGAGCTTCGCTGTGAGGAGCTGCCCGCGCGCTTCGTGCAGCCCACCGCCACCCAGCTCGCCGCCCGACTCGTCCGCCTGCTCAAGGGCGTGCCCCACGGCGCCGTGACCACCTGGGCCACCCCGCGCCGGGTGGCCGTCTCCATCGCGGAGGTCGCGGCTGGCCGCCCCCAAGAGGAGCAGCTGGTGACCGGCCCGCCCATGGCGGCCGCCCAGCGCGACGGCGCCTGGACCCGCGCCGCCCAAGGCTTCGCCCGCGGGCGCGGCGTGTCGGTAGACGACCTCGAGGTGGTGGACGGACCCAAGGGCCCGGTGGTGGCCGCCCGGGTGCGCACCGGCGGTGAGCGGACCGCCGAGCTGATCGCCGCCGGCCTCGAAGACGCCGTGCTCGGGATCGAGTTCGACCGCACCATGCGGTGGGGTTCGGCCGCCGCCCGGTGGGCCCGGCCCATCCACGGCGTCATCGCCCTGTACGCCGGCGCCGCCATCCCCGCGTCGGTCGCCGGCGTGGCCACCTCCACCGAGACCGTCGGCCACCGGCTCCACCCCGCCCCCTTCGCCGTGACCGGCGCCGCCACCTACGCCGCCGACCTGCTGGTGCGCTTCGTGGTCGCCGACCGCGCCGACCGCCGCGACCGCATCACCACCCAGCTCGAGGCCGCCGCCCAGGCGGTGGGCGCCCGGGTGGGCGAGCTCTCGCTCATCGACGAGGTGGTCGACCTCGTGGAGTGGCCCCAGGTGGTCACCGCGCGCTTCTCCGAAGACCTGCTGGCCCTGCCCGAGCGGCTCCTGGTCGAGTCGATGGGCGTTCACCAGCGCGTGTTTCCGCTGTTCGACGCCGCCACGGGCGCCCTCACCCACCGCTTCTTGGTGGTGACCAACCACCCGCCCGCCGCGGTCGACCCCGAGAGCGCGCGCATCATCGCCGAGGGCAACACCAAGGTGCTCGCCGCGCGCTTCAACGACGCGAAGTTCTTCTACGCCGAAGACCGCAAGCGCAGCCTCGCCGATCACGGCGCCGGCCTCGACAAGATGCGATGGATCCGAAAGGGCGGCACCATGGCCGAGAAGCAGGCCCGCGTGGCCGCGCTCGCCGGCGCCTTGGCCCCCCGCTTCAGCGCCGACGCCGCCGCAGCCCAGCAGGCGGGGTCGCTCTGCAAGGCCGACCTCATGACCCAGATGGTGGGCGAGTTCCCCAAGCTGCAGGGCCACGTGGGCCGGCTGCTCGCGGGCTTCGACGGCCACCCCGCCGTCGCCGCGCTCGCCATCGAAGAGCACTACCGCCCCCGCTACTCGGGCGACGCCCTGCCCACCACGCCCGAGGGCACCACGGTGGCCGTGGCCGACCGGGTCGACACCCTGGTGGGCACGTTCACCCGAGGCCTCAAGCCCAAGGGGTCCGCCGACCCGCTGGGCCTGCGCCGCGCCGCCGGCGGGCTCGTCGATCTGCTCGTGGGCGCGGGCACGTCGGGCGATCTGCCGGCCCTCTTCGCCGACGCGGGCGCGGGGGAGCACGCCGCCGACCTCACCGAGTTCACCCTGGCGCGCTTCCGGGCCCGTCAGCAGGAGGCCCACGCCACCGACGTCATCGACGCGGTGCTGGCCACCGGCGTCACCGACGTGGTCGCCCTGGCCGCCCGGGTGCAGGCCCTGTCCGCGGCTGCGGCGACCCCCGCCTTCCAGCCGCTGCGCGCCACCTTCAAGCGCCTCATGAACATCGCCGGCGACCACGACTCGGCCACGGTCGATGCCGGCGCGCTCACCGAGCCCGCCGCGCGCGACCTGCACGCCGCCTTCGCCCAGGTGCAGGGGGCCGCCCGCGCCGCGAGCGAGGCGGGCGACTATGCCAGCGCGCTGGCCCAGCTCAGCACGCTCGGGCCCGCAGTAGACCGCCTCTTCGCCGAGGTCATGGTCATGGCCGACGACCCCGCCGTGCGCAGCAACCGGCGGGGCCTGCTCCGCGCCATCGCCGACGAGTTCGGCCGCATCGCCGACTTCCAGCACCTCTCCAGCTGACCCGCCCTCGGGTCTCGACCGCCTCCAGGAGCCACGATGTCCGAGATGAACTGGGTCTACCGCTTCGGTGGCGGCGCCGCCGACGGCGACCGCACCATGAAGGCCGTCCTGGGCGGAAAGGGCGCCGGCCTCGCCGAGATGACCAGCCTGGGGCTGCCGGTGCCGCCCGGCTTCACCATCACCACCGCGGCTTGTGAGCACTTCTTCGAGCAGGGCGAGAGCTGGCCGGAGTCGCTGTGGGACGAGGCCCTCGCAGGCATCGCCGCGGTCGAGCAGCTCACCGGCAAGAGCTTCGGCTCGGCCGACAAGCCGCTGCTGTTCAGCGTGCGGTCGGGCGCCGCGGTGTCGATGCCCGGCATGATGGACACCGTGCTCAACCTGGGCCTGAACGACACCACCGCCGAGGGCCTGGCCCGCTCGGGCGCCGACCCGCGCTTCGCCTGGGACAGCTACCGGCGCTTCATCGGCATGTTCGGCGACGTGGTGCTCGGCATCCACTACAGCCGCTTCGCGCGGGTGACCGATCGCTTCCGGCGCGACCGCGAAGAGTCCGAGCTGACGGTGGACGAGCTCAAGGCCCTGGTGTCCGAGCTCAAGCAGGTGGTCGCCGACTCCTGGGGCCCCTTCCCCGACGACCCCCACGAGCAGCTGCGCCTGGCCATCAACGCGGTCTTCAAGAGCTTCAACACGCCCCGCGCCCGGTACTACCGCAAGTCACACAGCCTCGACGCCATCCGGGGCACGGCGGTCAACGTGCAGGCGATGGTCTTTGGCAACATGGGCGACGGGTCGGCCACGGGCGTCTGCTTCACCCGCGACCCCAAGTCCGGCGCCAACCAGTTCTTCGGCGAGTGGCTGCCCAACGCCCAGGGCGAAGACGTGGTCGCCGGCACGCACACCCCGCGCTCCATCACCCGGGCCGCCCGCGAGCACGAGGGCAGCGACCTGCCGTCGCTCGAAGAGCACATGCCGGCCCTGTTCGGCGAGCTCCTCAAGACCCAGGAGCGGCTCGAGAAGCACTTCCGCGACATGCAGGACATCGAGTTCACCATCGAGGCGGGGCGGCTCTGGCTGCTCCAGACCCGCACCGGCAAGCGCACCCCGGCCGCGGCGGTGCAGATCGCGGTCGACATGGTGGCGGAGGGGCTCATCACCCGAGACGAGGCCCTCGCGCGCATCCAGCCCGAGAGCCTCGAGATGGTGCTCCGGCCGGTCATCGATCCCGACGCACCCAAGAAGGTCATCGCCCGGGGACTCGACGCGGCGCCCGGCGCCGCCAGCGGGCGCGTGGTCTTCCACAGCGACGAGGCGCAAGAGCTCTCCGAGCGCGGTGAGCCGGTCATCTTGGTTCGCCAGGAGACCTCCCCCGAAGACATCCAGGGCATGACGGTCGCCCAGGGCGTGCTCACCAGCCGGGGCGGCCAGACCAGCCACGCGGCCGTGGTCGCCCGCGGCATGGGGCGGCCCTGCGTGGTCGGCTGCACCGGTCTCACCGTCGACTACGCCCGCCAGATGTTCTACGCCGGCGACGTGGTCGTGAAGCGGCTCGACTGGATCACCATCGACGGCGGCACGGGCGAGGTCATGGAGGGCAAGGTGCCCACCCTCGCGCCCCCCACCGACTCGGGCGCCATGGCCGAGCTGCTGGGCTGGGCAGACGAGCGGGCCGTGCTCGAGGTGCGCGCCAACGTCGACAACGGCCCAGACGCCGCCCGCGCGCGCCAGCTCGGCGCGCGGGGCATCGGCCTCTGTCGCACCGAGCACATGTTCTTCCAGCCCGACGCCCTCCGAGCGATGCGGCAGATGATCGTGGCAGAGGACCCCCGCGCCCGCCAGCGCGCGCTGGCCCAGGTGCTCCCCATCCAGCGAGCCGAGTTCGTCTCGCTGCTCACCGTGATGGACGGGCTGCCCGTCAACATCCGCCTGCTCGACCCGCCGCTGCACGAATTCCTGCCCGAGAGGGCCGAGGACGTCGCCGCGGTGGCCGAAGACCTGGGCGTGCGGACCGAGGTGCTCCAAGAGCGCCTGCGCCAGCTCCACGAGGTCAACCCGATGCTGGGGCACCGTGGCTGCCGCATCGGCGTCACCGCGCCCGCGATCTACCGCACGCAGGTGCGGGCCATCTTCGAGGCGGCCTGTCAGGTGCAGCGCGACGGCGTCGCGGTCAACATCGAGGTGATGATTCCGCTGGTGGGCCTCGAGACCGAGCTGCGCATCTGCCGGCAGCACGCTGTCGAGGTGGCCGAGGCGGTCATGGCCGAGCAGGGCATGGACATCCGCTACAAGGTCGGCACCATGATCGAGCTGCCGCGGGCCGCGCTGCGGGCCAAGCACATCGCCGCCCACGCCGACTTCTTCAGCTTCGGCACCAACGATCTCACCCAGATGACCTACGGCTTCAGCCGCGACGACATGGGCAGCTTCCTGCCGGCCTACCTCGCCGAGGGCGTGCTGCAGGAGTCCCCCCTCACCCACTTCGACGTCGAGGGGGTGGGCCAGCTGGTGCAGATGGGCACCGAGCGGGGGCGCCACGCCAACGCCCGCCTCAAGGTGGGGGTCTGCGGCGAGCACGGCGGCGACCCAGCCGGCATCGGCTTCTTCCACGAGGTGGGGATCGACTACGTCTCGTGCTCGCCCTTCCGCGTGCCGGTCGCGCGCCTCGCTGCCGCCCACGCCGCCCTGGGCCTGCTCAGCCGCTGACCCGCCCGCGCGCCGACGGAATCCGTGGGAATCCCCGCGGGGGCCGTGTGTTGAATGCGCCCATGGGCCGGGCTACGGAAGCGGGCCCTGCCTCCGGGGCCCGCCCCCCCGCATCGGACTGCGCCCCTTGCTGCTCGCCCTGCTCCTCGCCTCGTGCGTCCAGAACCTGCCCCTGCCCGACCTGGGGCCGTGCGCGGACTACCCCGACGGCGTCTACGAGTACGGCGAGATCGGCATCGGCACCTGCCTGGCAGGCCCCACCGAGCTGCGCTTCGTCGATGGCGACGACGGCCAGCCCGTGCTGCTGGTCACCAACGCCAACCCCTACCAGATCTTCACGGGCGGCTCGCTGCTCAGCATCCCGTGGAGCGCCGTCGACCCGGCGCTGGGGCGCAACCGCGTCACCGACATCGGCGCCGTAGCCCACGACCTGCCCGACTTCGCCGCGGGGCTCGACCTTCAGGGTGACCTCGCCCTGGTCACCAGCCGCCTCAGCGAGGGCTCGCGGGTCCGCCAGAGCTTTGACGACGTCCACCTCATCGACCTCTCCGATCCCCTCGCGCCGGCCGCCTCCACCCGGGGCACGGGGGGCGGCAGCACGATCACTGCCCAGTCCGACCCGGTCGATGTCGTGGTGGATCCGGCCAGCGGCTACGCCTTCGTCGCCAACCGCACCAGCCACTCGATCACCGTGCTCGACACGAGCGGCGAGACGATCAAAGTGGTGCAGCCCTGGCCCGAATGGAGCCTCACCTCCGCCACCTTCGACGACGCCGACGCCTCGGGGTCGTCCGGCGAGGTGGCTGAGCTGCGGGTCACCAACCGCGACAACCTGCCCGACGAGCTCTGGACCCTCTCGTGGGTCGAGGGATCGTGGCGGCTGTGGCTGCCCGAGGCCGGCGCGGGCTTCGACACCGCGGGGCTGCGCCGCGTCGACCACTTCGGCGGCGCCGCCTACACCCCCAACGCCCTGGGCACCGAGCTCGACCCCGAGACCAGCGGCGGTGTGGTGGCCGAGGTGCACGACCCCATGGTGCTCGCCGACCTCGCCCGGGTGTTCTTCGTCTCCGAGGGCGCCATCCGGGGGGCCATCAGCGCCGCCTTCCTGGGCGACTGGAGCTTCGAGTCCGGCGTGCTGTTCGACCCCGCCGACGACCGCTGGGACGCCGACCCGGGCGGCCCGTCTGCCCTCGCAGACGCCGACGGCCAGCTCTGGGTCTTCTACGACGGCGGCGGCAGCGACAGCGCCGCGAGCCCTGGCATCGGCGCCATCGTCACGCCAGACGGCGGGGCCTTCTCCGACGCCTCCGACGCCCCGCTCATCGACGCAGCGGACGCCTACGACAGCGTCGCCATCGCCGACCCCACCATCGTCTACGACCCCGAGACCGACCTGTTCCGGATGGTCTTCGGCGCATGGGACGGCGCGCGCTGGACCCTCGGGCAGGCCCACAGCCTCGACCTCCTCACCTGGGAGGTCGCGCCCGAGCCCGCCCTGGCCATCGACGGCGTCGACGCCGCCGCGCCGGTGCTCAGCTACGACACCGGCTCGTGGCGGGTCTGGTACGCCCGCCGCGACGCCGGCGAGTGGGTGGTGGCCGAGGCCACCAGCAGCGACGGCAGCCGCTGGACCGACCAGGGCGCCATCGCCGACCTCTCCGACTGGGCGTGGCCGCAAGACGATCCGCCCGGGATCGCCCTCGACGCTGCCCCCAACCCGGTCTTCCGCGTCTCCGGCGAGTCCTTCGGGAACGTCGGCGCCACCATCACCCCCGGCCTGAGCTTCGTCGCCAGCAGCTTCGGCTGGCGCACCCTCGTGCTCACCGGCTTCGAGCTGGGCCACGGAGACGCGGGCTCGGCGTCGGCCGGCGGCGTGCGGGTCGACAGCGCCGACCCCGAGGCGGGTCTGGCCTGGCTCACCCTCACCTCGGCTGGCGGCGTGCGTCGCATCGGCGCCGCGACCCTCGAGCCCGACGGCAGCCTGGCCCCAGTGGAGGGCCCGCTCGACGGGGCTTGGCTCGAGGGAACCAGCGGCTTCGATCGCGACGGCGTCTCGTCCCCCGTGGTGGTGCCCGACGGCGACGGCGGCTGGGTCATGTACTACGCCGGCACCCGAGGCGGCACGACCGCCATCGGCTTGGCCACCAGCAGTGACGGCCTCAACTGGACCCGCGAGGGCGAGACCCTGTCGGCCGGCCCCACGGGCGCCTGGGACGCCGTGGCGGCCTCGCCCGGCAGCGTCGAGGTGCGCTCCGACGGCTCGATCCGGCTCTGGTACTCGGGCTTCGACGGCGAGGTCTGGCGCATCGGCGCGGCGACCGCCGCGGCCCCCGGCGCCGCCCTGACCCGCGAGCCCGGCGATCCCCGCGACTACCAGCTCTCCACCGGCGCCCCCGGTGAGTGGGACGACTCGGGCGTGCGGCACCCCTGGGTGCAGAGCAGCGAGGCCGGCCTCGAGCTCTGGTATGCGGGCTTCGACGGCAGCACCTGGCGCATCGGCCACGCGCTCCGGCCCGACGGCGAGGCCGGGTTCGTCCGCGACATCGACGAGAACGAGGAGACGCGCCCCATCCTCGAGCCCGCCTACGGCAGCTTCGAGCCTGGCGGCGTGCGTCGCCCGGTGGTGCTGCCCGAAGGCGACGGTTGGGCCGGCTGGTACAGCGGCCTCCAAGACGACGAGCCCCGGGTGGGCGGCCTCTATGGCTTCGCCCCCGACCGGGTGAACCGCACCGCCCGCAAGCCCACCCTGGGTGACCAGGCCACCTTCCGCACCGATCGGGGCGACCCCGACGCCGACGCCATCCCGCTCGACGTGAGCTTGCCCGAGGCCGACATCTTGGGCACGGGCCTGCACGCGCTCACCCTCGATTCGGAGCGCGGCCTGCTCTACGCGGTGAGCAAGCTCGCCCCATTCATCGTCGCGGTCGACATCCGAGACGACAGCACCGACACCTTCCTCGACCAGAACTACCTCGACGTCGAGGCCGTCATGCTGTTCACCACGGCGGCCGGCGCCGATGGCTTCCGGTCGGTGGTGCCCATCCCCGGCACCGATCGCCTGTATGGCCTCAACGACTCCCCCGAAGCCGTCTGGCTCGCCGACATCTCAGAGCTCACCGATGACGCCTTCGCAGACGTGATCTTCGCGTCGCCGGTGGGCTGGCTGCCCGCCCCGCGGGGTCGCGAGCGCGACGCTGGCTCCGAGACCCAGATGAGCATCGGCCCCGCCCAGATGGCGCTGCACCCGGACGGCCGGCGGCTCTTCGTGACCAACTTCAACGCCAACAGCATCAGCGTCTACGACCTGTCGCTCGGGCCCTACGGCCAAGAGATCGCCGAGGTCACGCTGGTGGGCGAGAACCCCTACGCCATCGTGCTCACCCCCGACGGCACCAAGGCGGTGTTCGCCAACTACGCCGGCGAGGTCTACACGAGCGGCAAGGTCGAGGCCACGCTCGGGGTGCTCGACATCGACCCCGAGAGCCCAACCTACCTCGACGTGGTGACGTGGGTGGTGAACCAGTGAACCGCTCGCGCTTCGCCGTGCTCGCCGCGCTGTCGGCCGGATGCACCGACCCCCAGCTCCCGTCGAGCTGGTTCGACGGCCCCGCCGAGGCCGCCGTGCTGCAGCCGTGGCAGGCCTCGCCCTTCAACGAGCCCGTGGGCTTCGTCGCGAACAGCCGCAACGGCACCATCGTGCCCCTCGATCTGAAGCACGCGTCGCTGCTCGCCGACCAGCTCGCTGCGCCCTACCTGCCGCCGCGCCTCGTGGCCACGGGCGACCAGCGCCAGCTCGGTCCGATGGTCGCGTGGGGCCAGGGCGACGCCGCCTCGGTCTTCGTCATCGACTACGCCTTCGGCGTGGTGATCGAGGCCCCCTACATCGAGTCGGTCTCCGAAGCAGGCGAGCCACAGCCGCCCACCCTCTCCGCCTCCGATCCGCTGTTCGTCGACGCCGACGACAGCGGCTCCGACGCCACCATCGAGGGCTTGCTGTTGCGCCACGGCGTCACCACCACCGAAGACTGGACCTTCGAGTTCGCAGACGGCGCGTGGTGGGCCTTCGGCTCTCGGTCTGGCAAGCAAGCGCGCACCTTCCGCACCGGCGAAGACTTCACCGCCGACACCCGCGAGGTCGAGCTCCGCATCACGGGCGACGCCACCACCGGCGACCGCATCGAGCTGCGGACCGACACGGGCCTGCGCGAGCACCGCTTCGACGGCATGCCGCTGAGCCTGTTCCGGGTGCCCAACCAAGACCTCCTGATCATCGGGGTCTGGAACGAGGCGGAAGACCGCGGCGAGCTGGTCCTCTGGGACATGGTCGGCCGCACCACGCTGTCGGTGCTCGAGCTCGCCGACGGCGGCCAGCCCTGGCGCTTCGCCTTCGACCCCTCCGCCGACACCCTGTGGGTGGGTGACGCCGCCCTGCCGCAGCTCTACGGGGTCACGCTCGACCTCGACGACTTCGGCGGCTCGGCGGTGACCACCCTCGACGCAGCGGCTCCGATCGCGTCGCTCACGTGGGTGGGTGGAG
>JBDQIL010000034.1:0-11351 GCA_040264415.1 Myxococcota bacterium | reverse complement strand
GTGCTGACCCGCCAACGGTGCACCACCGCGTCGCCGTCGAGGGCGCCCATGACGGTGTTGGTGTTGCCGACGTCGATGACCAGCAGCATCAGTCGTCATCCTCGTCGGTCGCCACGCGCAGCACGCTCACGCCGATGGTGCGCTGGTCGGCGGACAGGAGGTCGGCGGCCGCCTTGTGGCGCCGGACGAAGAAGCGCTCGGTGAGCACCGCCTGCAGCTTGCCGGCGGCCAGCGCCGGGGTGAAGGTGACCGCGTCGATGTACCGGGTGCCGTCCCCCGCCTTCTCGAAGATGTGGTCGTGGCGCCACTCGTGGTAGAGCGTGTTCTGCGAACGATCGGTGTAGCGGGCGCCGCGACGGATGTCTTCGAGCTGCACGGGCCAGTCCACCGAGCCGAGGACGCGCGCGTCGAGGGAGGTGGCGCGGCCGCTCTGGAGGGCCGCCTGGAAGGCGTCGAGGTCGCCCGTGAAGGGGGCCCACGGCGGAAACTCGCGCCGCAGGCAGGCGGCGGAGGTCTTGATCTCCCACACCCGCGCGGGCGGATCATGGAAGCGGGTCCAGACTCGAAGGTGGAAGCGGGTGGCCATGGTGGCGCTCCTAATCCGCCAGGAGCTCCACGTCGCCGGTCAGCACGGGGTGCCCCCCCACCAACAGCGCCCCGTCTTCACGGATGGCGTTGGCGACGCCCTCGATCTCGCCGATGCGCACCCGCCGGCCGAGGGTGTGGCTGCGGGCCCGCCAGGGGCCGAGCGGGTCGGGGCCCGAGAGCTCCGTGGTCTCGATCGCCGCGACCAGCCGGCCCAGGAGAGCCGCGCGGTCGAGCGACCGGCCCGCGCGCGCGGCCAACGAGGTGGCCCCGGGCAGGTCGTCTCCGAAGTCTCGCTGGTTGACGTTGATGCCCACGCCGACGATCACGTGCCGAACGGTCGCGCCGGCCCCGAAGGGCTCGGCCGCCACGTCGAGGGCTGCGAGCACGCCCGCCACCTTGTCTCCGTCTTCGGTGACCAGGTCGTTGGGCCACTTCACGCGCAGGTCGAGGGCCTCGGCCATGGCCGCCGCCCACTGCAGCACGCATCGGGCAGCGAGCGTGGGCGCGACCGGCGGACGCAACACCAGGCTGAAGAGCAGGTTCTCGCCCGGGCGGCTCTGCCAGGTGCGGCCCCGGCGCCCGCGGCCCTCGGTCTGGTGGTCGGCGACGACGATCGGCCCGGGGGATGGGGGCCCCGACCAAGCGCGGGCGGCGTTGCGGGCCAGCACGTTGGTCGAGCCGCAGCTGGGGTGAAACGCCACCTGCCGGCCCGTTCGCCACGCGTCGGTGCGCCACGCGAGCGTGGCCGGTCCGAAGCCGGCTGGATCATCGAGGGTGTAGCCGTTGCGTCCGCCGCTGATCCCGAGGCCCTCCGCCCGCAGCGCCTCGACCGCCTTCCACACCATCGACCGGGTGACGCCGAAGCGGTCGGCCAGCGCGGCTCCGGACACAGGGCCGTCAGCGACGGCGGCGAGCACGGCGGGGAGGTCCATGGGGGATCCGGCGGCAGCGGGGACCAGCGGACTATCCGTCCGGCCAGGGCCTCGCCGTCGCCCGCGCGGTGGTTAGCCTTGAAGGATGCGCGCCTCTGAGCCCGACCGCACCCTCGATCCCCGCACCATCACGCTCTGGCGCCTGCAGCGCCTCGCGCGCACGGCCATGGTGGGCCTGCCCACAGCGGGCGCGCTCGGCTACGGCGTCTTCACGCTCTCGAAGAGCGCGGCGCTGGCGGTGGGCGTGGGCGGCGCCCTGGTGCTCTGGAGCCTGGTGATGCTGGTGGTCTGGCCGCCGCTCGCCTGGCGGCACTACCGATACGCCGTTCGCGAACACGACCTGCTGGTTCGAAGCGGCGTGCTCTTTCGACGGTGGTCAGCCATCCCCCTCACCCGCATCCAGCACGTCGACACCCGCCAGGGACCGGTCGAGCGCCTGCTCGGCCTCAACCGACTGCTGGTGTTCACAGCGGCCGGGATGAGCGCAGATGGCAGCATCCCCGGCTTGAACGAAGACGACACCCGCCGCCTGCGCGACGAGCTGGCCCGTCGCGGGGGCGACGATGGGGTCTGAGCCCAGCTCCTCGGTCGCCGACCCAGACGACCTCGAGCTCGACGCCGCCGATCTGGTGGCGGAGCCTCCGGCCGCCTCGGCCGACGAGGCTCGCTCCACCGCGAACGCCGCCTCCACAGACGACGCGGGCTGGAAGGGGCTGCACCCGCTGTCGGTGGTGGTCAACCTGCTCCCTCAAGCCTGGCGCACCGTCCGCGGCGCGTGGCCGATCCTGCTCGCCCTGGTGCTGGGCGCGGGCGCGGGCATGGAGGTGTTCGACCTGTCGCTGCTGCTGCTGTTCTTCGCCATGGCCTTCAGTCGCACCATCCTGCATTTCCTCACCCTGCGGTATCGGGTGCACGCCGGACGCTTCGAGGTTCGCTTCGGGCTGCTCAACCGACAGGCCCGCGAGCTCGACCCCAGCCGAATCCAGAACATCAGCCTCGAGCGCAACCTGTTTCAGCGGGCGGCCGGGCTCGTCGAGCTGAAGGTGGAGACGGCCGGCGATGCGGGGGTGCATGGCTTGCTGTCCGCGCTCTCGGTCGAGGCGGCCGAGGAGTTGCGCGGCCAGCTCGAGGCCCTGGTGCGGGCCGCCCGCGGCCAAGCCGAACCCGACGCCGCCACCGACCCCGGCGTGGCGGAGGCCGAGCGCTCCCCGCCGCTGGTCGCCGCGAGCGCCGCCGAGCTGGTCGCCTACGGGCTCTCGCGGCGCACCATGGGCACCGTCGCGGTGCTCACGGCGGTGGGCTTCGAGGTCTTCACCCGGCTCGGGCCCGAGGGCGCCGAGCAGATCCGGTGGCTTCAAGACCAGCCGCACGTGCTGGGCGCCGCCTTCCTGCTGGCCTTCGCCGGGTCTTGGGCCTGGTCGGCTGGCGCGGCGCTGGTGCGGCACTGGGGCTTCGCGGTGCGCCGCGTGGGCGACCGGCTGGTGACCACCGAGGGCCTGACCACCACGCGTCGGGTCGAGATCCCACTTCGGAAGGTGCAAATTCTTCAGGCCGCCGAGCCCTGGATGCGGCGTTCGATGGGCTACGGCACGGTGCTGGTCGAGACCGCCGCGCTGGGCTTCGCCGACGGCCAGGTGCGGCAGGCCGAGGGCGTGATGCCGATGGTCGAGCGCTCCGAGCTGCCGGGGGTGCTCCACGCGGTGCTGCCGCGGGTGGGCGCAAACCCCTGGTCCACGCCGCTCAAGCCGGCGGCCCCCCGCGCCTTGTACCGCGCCATCATCCGCAGGGTCATCCGGCTGGGCCTGCTGGCCGGGCTGATCGCGGGCTTGGCGTGGCCCGACCTTCGCGGCCTGTGGGCGTTCTGTGCCGTGCCGCTGGCCATCCCGCTGGGCTGGCTCGACTGGCGATGGCAGGGCTGGCTCATCACGCCCGACGCCGTGGTGGCCCGTCGGGGCTTCCTCAACCGACGAACGTGGGTCATCGCCCGCGACAAGGTGCAGAGCGTCCAGATCGTGCAGACGCCGCTGATGCGCTGGCACAGCCTGGGCGCGGTGAGCGTGCGGGTGGCCGGCAACGCGGTCGCGCTGCCCGATCTCACCCTCGCCGACGCAGAGGGCGTCTTCGACGAGCTGTCGCCCACCGGGCGGCCGCTCGACCTGGCCACCTTCGCGCCGCTCGACCGGGTGCCCCTCGAGGTCGAGGCTGAGCGGGTGGGCTGAGGGTCAGCTGGGCGTGGTGAGCGCGCCCCGCACCAGGTCGGTCACCCCACGAACCCAGGCGGGCTCGCTGTTGACACAGGGCACCGCGAGCAGCTCGTCGCCCCCGGCGGCTCTGAAGTCCTCTCGGGCGCGGATCCCGATCTCCTCGAGGGTCTCGAGGCAGTCCGCGACGAAGCTCGGGGTGAGGATGGCCAACCGGCGGGTGCCCTGTTGAGCCATCTCGACCAGCACCTCGTCGGTGTAGGGCTTGATCCAGGGGATCCGGCCCAGGCGACTCTGGAAGGACACCGACCAAGCCCCGTCGCCGAGGTCGAGGGCCTTGGCCAACGCGCGCGCGGTCGCGAAGCACTGCGCCCGGTAGCAGGCCCGGTTGGCGTTGGTGATGGCCGCGCAGCAGTCGGCTGACTGCAGGCAGTGCTTCCCGCCGGAGAAGTCGGTCGCGGTCACCTGCCGCTCGGGCACGCCGTGGAAGCTGAAGAGCACATGGTCGGGGCCGAAGGCGTCGAGCCGAGGCCGCGCCACCTCCGCTTGGGCGTCGATGAAGCCGGGGTGGTCGTAGAAGTCGCGGATGGGGATCAGCGTGGGGGGCACGGGGCGCTGCGCGGCCAGCTCGTAGACGCGGGCGAGGGTCGAGCCGGTCGAGGACGAGGCGTACTGCGGGTACAGTGGCAGCACGACCACCCGGTCGATCCCGTCGGCCGCGAACCGGTCGAGCGCCTGATCGAGGTCGGGCTGGCCGTAGCGCATGGCCATCTGCACCGACGCCCCGTCACCCAGCGCCTCTTGCACGCGGGCCGCGAGATCCTGGGTGTGAAAGAGCAGCGGAGAGCCGCGCTCTGCGTCCCAGATCTGCTGGTAGGCGTGGGCGCTCTTCTTGGGGCGGAAGGGCAGGATCGCGCCGTACAGCAGGAGCATGCGCGGTACGGTGGGGATGTCGAGCACCCGGCCGTCGGCGAGAAACTCGGCGAGGTACCGGCGCACGGCCGAGGTCTGGGGCGCCTCGGGGGTGCCCAGGTTGACGAGGAGGACTCCAAGCATGAGGGCGCCTTAGCCTGCCGAGGCCGCTCCGCCCGACCCTCCGCCAAAGGTCGCGCGCGCGATCAGCCAAGGAGCAGGTTGACCGCCAAGATGCTGCCGACCACGCCGAAGAAGTCGGCGGTGAGGCCGGCCGCGACGCCGTGCCGGATCCGCGTCACCCCCACCGATCCGAAGTACACGGCGAGCACGTAGAAGGTGGTCTCGGTCGAGCCATTCATCGTGCTCACCAGGGTGCCGATGTAGCTGTCGGGGCCGTGGGTCTCGATGAGCTCGGCGGTGATGCCGAAGGCGCCCGACCCCGACAAGGGGCGCAGCAGCGCGAGCGGGAGGGCCTCGGCGGGGAGCCCCAGCGGCTCGGTGATCCAGCCGATGCCGTCGGCGACCCAGGCCATGAGCCCGGACTTGCGGAACATGCCGACCGCCACCAGGATGGCCACCAGGTACGGGATGATCATCACGGCGAGGCTGAAGCCCTCCTTCGCGCCCTGTACGAAGACCTCGTAGACCTTGACCTTTCGCACGACGCCGATGGTCAGCATGCCGAGGATCAGCGTGGGGATGATCCAGGCGCTCGCCGCCTCGCCGTAGCTGTAGACCACGCTCACCAGCCCCACCATGAAGACGCCGAGGAGCACCACGGGCACCAGCTCGAGCAGGGAGCCGGCGGCCGCGTTGTTGGCCGCGACCTCCGCGTCGGCCGCGCGCTGCTTGTCGGTCGCTCGGAAGGGTCCCACCTTCGAGAACATCCACGCGGCAGTGATCCCCGCGCAGGTCGAGATGGCGGTGGCCATGAGCGTGGTGGGGAAGATGGCTGCCGGGTCAGCCGACTCCTTGAGCGCGCGCAGGCCGATGATCCCGGTGGGGAGCAGCGCGAGGCCGCTGGTGTTGATCGCCAGGAAGCGGACCATCGCGTTGGTGGCGGTGCCCGGCTCCGGGTTGAGGCTCTCGAGCTCCTTCATGGCCTTCAGGCCGAAGGGCGTCGCGGCGTTTCCCAGCCCGAGCGCGTTGGCGGCGATGTTCATGACCATCGCGCCCATGGCCGGGTGGTCAGCGGGGACGTCGGGGAAGAGCCGGACCAGCAGGGGGCGGATGGCTTTGGCCATCCACTTGAGGCCGCCGGCCTCCTCCACCACCTTCATCAGGCCGAGGAACAGGGCCATGTAGCCGACCAAGCCGAGCGCGAGCTCCACCGAGGTCTTGGCGCTCGACAAGGCGGCGGCGCCCACCTCGGCGGGGGTGCCGAAGGCGAGCGCGCCGGCGAAGGCCAGCGCGACGATGGCGAAGAAGACGACGTTCATGGTGGGCCCCAGCGGCGCCCCGCGATGGAGGGGCGCGACGCCGATCTTGGCCCGCTGGCCTTGTCACGTCAAGTTCTTGACCGGCGCCCGCCCGCGCCCGCTGCGGTCAGTTGGCGTAGGCGTCGGTGGTGGCCGTGGGGCTGGTCGAGCCCGAGGCCGAGGTGTAGAGCAGCCGCACCCGGCCGTTGCCGCCGTCGCCGCCGGAGTTGCTGCAGCCGGAGCTGGAGTCGGCGTCGCCGCCGGTGCCTCCGACAGCCTCGACGTCTCCCGACAGGGTGAGCGTGGGGGCCGCCAACAGGATCTGGCCGCCCGAGCCCGCGCCGCCGCCGCCCAGCTCCGCGCCGTTCGACGAGGCGTCGTCGCCGTCATTGCCGTTGGCGATGATGTCGCCGTTGAGCGTGATGGACGTGGCCGAGTACAGGGCGATGATGCCGCCGCCAGCGCCGCCGGCGCCGGTGACGTTCGAGGCGCCGTTGCCGTCGCGCTCGTTGTCGGGGCCGCCGCCGCCCCCGCCAGACCCCAAGAACCAGGTGCTCAGGCGCGCGGTGCCGTACGAGGAGCCGCCCTCTGGGCGGTAGTAGGTGCTGAACCAGCGGTTCGAGCCGTTGTCGCCCGCCGAACCGTAGCCGCCGCCGCCGCCGCAGTAGCAGGCGTCGACGCTGCTGTTGTAGCCCGCGCCGCCGCCGCCCTCGTTGGCAGACGAATTGTTGACGCCGTTGTCGAGATAGCTGTCGCCCTGGGTGGTCGAGCTGCTGTTGCCGGCCACGGCTGGGCCGCCCTCGAAGCCAGCGCCCTCGGCCTCGACCGATCCGCTGATGCTCACCGCTCCGGTGGCCCGGAACACCACCACGCCGCCGCCCGCGCCCTCCCACGGCTCGGCCGCGAGGGTGCCAGAGATCGACACGGTGGTGTAGTGGGGCACCCGCTGCACCAGCACCACGCTCGAGCCGCTGTAGGCGCTGTCGAGGGGCGGCTCGATGGTGAGGGTGGAGCCGCTGACCGCGCTCACGAAGACGAACTGGTGCGCCCCGGAGTCGGTGCCCTGCTGGGAGAGCACGAGCACCTCGTCGCCCACGGCGAAGGCCGAGGCGCTGTCCACCGAGATCGACGTGGCCCCCGCGCTCAGGGCGGCCGAGGCGAGGGTCCAGTCGCCCTGCTCGGTGGACGTGCTCAGGCTGTAGGCGCCGTCTCCGCCGAGGCCGCCGGTGGGCCCGCGGTAGATGGTGGCGTCGTCTTCGTCGGCGTCCCAGGTGTTGCGCAGCCCGTCGCCGTCGATGTCGTCGTCGGCACAGTCTTGGGTGCCGTCGTTGTCGGTGTCGGTGGCGTCGGAGTCGTCGCAGTCGGTGTCGTTCGCCACGTACCCGGAGGGCTGGCTGCAGGCGGCGAGGGTCGTGGCGGCGTCGCCCTCACCGTCGGCGTCGGCGTCGGCGTACCAGGTGCTCTGGGTGGAGGTGTCGAGGCTGCTGTCGTCGTCGTCGGTGGCGCCGTCGCAGTCGTTGTCGATGCTGTCGCAGACCTCTTGGATGTCGGGGTGCACGGTGTTGGAGGCGTCGTCGCAGTCGCCTGCGCGGCTCACATGGGCCTCGGGGCGGGCGCACTGCACCAGCGTGGTGTCGTCGCGGCCGTAGCCGTCGCCGTCGTCGTCGGCGTACCAGGTCGGGGCGTCGATGGCCTCCTCGTCGATCTCGTCATCGCAGTCGTTGTCGGCCTCGTCGCACACCTCGTCGGCGCCCGGGTAGGTGATGGCCACGGTGTCATCGCAGTCGCCCGACTCGTCGACATAGCCATCGGGCGGGTCACAGTCGTCGATCTCGGCGTCGGCGTCGCCCCAGCCGTCGCCGTCGGTGTCGGCGAACCACACCGAGTTGATGTCGTTGTCGACCTCGCCGTCGCAGTCCTGGTCGACGCCGTCGCAGCGCTCGGCGGCGCCGGGGTAGGTGGTGGCCTCGCCGTCGTCGCAGTCGAGGTCGTTGTCGACCGCGTCTTCGGGGATGGCGTCACAGGGCACCGAGAGCGCCTCTCCAGCGCCGTAGCCGTCGCCGTCGCCGTCGGTCCAGACCGTGCAGGTCTCGACGCCGTCGGTGCCGTCGGTGCCGTCGGTGCCGTCGGTGCCGTCTCCGCCGTCGGAGCCGTCGGCGCCGACGTCTTGCTCGCCGAGGTCGGAGAGGATGTCGAGCTTCGGGTAGCAGCCCGCCGTCAGGGCGAGGGACAGGATCAGGAGAGAGGGGGTGCGCATCGGGTGCTCCTGGTCAGAAGGCCAGGGTGAGGGTCAGACCCGAGCCCAACAAGACGGCGCTCAGGGCGGTCAGGCCGACGGCCTTGTTGCGTTGCGGGACGAGCTGGTCGTCGCGGTAGGCGTTTGCATAGGACGGGGCGTAGATGGAGTAGTCCCGGGTGGAGTTGACGGTGTCCACTCGGTCGCTGTATTCGCGCCCCATTCGGCCCATCTCGGCCAGCTCGATCGCGGCGACGATGCCCAGCCCGACGCCCGCGGCGCCGGCGACGACGCCGCCCGTGTGGGGGAGGTTCCACCAGGCGTTCGGCTCGCGCGGGGTGCGAGGGGTCGGGTCGGGTTTCGGGGCGGGCGCCACCGCGACCGCGCCCGCATCGGCCTCGAGAGCGAAGGTCAAGGCGACCTCTTGGCCGTCGTTGAGCACGAATTGCCGCTCTTGGGGGGTGTGGCCGTCGGCCGACACCTGCAGCACGTGCGCCCCGGCCGGCACCTTCTGGCCCGCAGGGCTGATGACGGCGCCGTCGAGGAGCACCGTCGCGCTGTCGGGCGACACCGAGAGGGTCAGGGTGCCCATGCCGAGCGGCTCGAGCTCGACCGGCAGCACGACGCGCTCGCCGCCGCCCACCTCGATCTTCAAGAACGCGGGGATGTAGCCGGGCATCTGAACGGCGAGGTTGTGGTCGCCACAGGCCACCTCGGCGGGCCCGTCGCCGCTCTCGAGCGGCTGGTTGTCGAGCCGCACCGTGGCGCCCGCAGGACGGGTCTGCACTTGGAGCGTGCCGGTGGTGGCCACCGACTCGATCTGCACCACCACCTTGGGCCCGTCAGGGATGATCACGTCGGCGGCGCCCTCGCGACAGGGCCCGCCCACGGTGAACACGTGGCGTCCGGGGGTGATGTTGCGCACGACCGCGGGGGTGGTCAGCCCCGTGTCGGCGCCGTCGAGCAAGATCGGCTCGCCGTCGAGGGAGGACCGAACCGACGCGGAGCCCGCGGCGTGGGCCGCGCCGGCGGCTGCCCAGCCGAGGAGGCTGAGCGCTGCGACGGAGAGGGAGCGGGGTGCGGTCACGGAGCGGTCCCGGGTGCGGTGGGCCGCGCGCCTGCAATGATTGGCGCGCGCCGGCCTACTATCGTGTCATTGAGGAGGCGGGGTCGCTACTACACCCGCGCTTCATTGCGCCACGACCGTGGCGACCCACAGGCAGAGCGCGCGCGCGAGCGCCAGGGGTGGCAGACTCGCGGTGTCGAGGGGGCCGAGGTCGACCGCCTCGATGGTCTTCCGGCCGCTCGCCGGTATTGGGGGCGTGTCGAGGCGCTGCGCCGCCCACGACGCGGCCAACGGGGCAGCCGGGTCGACTCGCGTGACGAACCCATAGACGATGGCACGCTGCAGCTCGGGCTCCATCTGCTCGTGGGTGAAGTGCGCGGAGACCCAGGCCGCGTCATCGGGGCCGGACGTGACGGGGCCGCCGAGGGACAGGACGACCAGCGTGCGATCCCGGAGCGCAGGGTGACCGTGCAGGAGGCGCAGGAGGCGCATCAGGCCAGGGCCGCGCGACACCAGCACGAGCCGATCCGAGGGCGCGGGCGTCGCGGCCTCGAGCGCGTCGAGCGCCTCGATGTCGTCGGCCTCTGCGGGGATGGCATGGCGGCGCAGCGCGGGGAGGGCCTCGCTCCAGGCGGCGCCGAGCCCCGCCCCCACCTCCACCCATGCGACGTGTGAGAGGCGGCGGGTGAGGCCGGCCTGAACCGCGGGGGCCCACGCGGCCACCGCGTCCCAGGTGGCTTCGGGGCCGAACCGCCCGACCGGATCGTAGTCAGGGCCCAGCTCGGCGGGGTCGGACATCAGCGCGTCGAGGGCTGCTGCATCGGCCCGGTACATCTGGTCCCACCGGGCGGTCGCGTCGGGCTGGGCGGCGAGGCGGTCGAGCAGCGCTCGCTCGCCGGGCAGCGCTGGCACGGGCACGGGCGACGCCGTTGGATCGGCCAGGCGGCGCTCGGCGTCGCGACCGGCTGGGTGATACGGCACCGCCCGCAGACGCGCCTCCCAGGCGGAGAGGTCGCCGCCCTGCTGCTCGACCTCTCCGCGCAAGAGGGTCGCGAGGGTGACCTTGAACAGACGCTCGGGGTCGAGCTGTGGCGGCCGCGGGATCGTTCGCCATGCGGCCCAGCTGGCCAACCCGGCGGCGGCGATCTCGACCAGGAGTTCGGGTGTCACGAGGCTCCTCGGGCCGGCGAAGGGCGCGGGGCGGCTTCGGCAGCCGGCCGCTGGTCGAAATCGTAGCACCCCGTGCGGTGCGGGTGGATGCCGCGCCGGCGCCTGACAGCGGCGGGTGCTCAGGCAATAATCGCGTGCCCTTTTTGGGTGGGAGTGGCGTGAGACCCACTCACGGCTCTGCCCTCGGTTGAGGTGTGGAGCACAAACCCCTCGACCGCGAGACGCGGTCCTACCTGGAGACGCACCATGAGCCGCAAGTTTCTCGTGATCATTTTCGCCGCCCTTGGTCTGTCCGTCGCCGCTTGCGGTGACTAGGACGACGACAGCGGTGACACCGCCGCTGCGACCGAAGAGTAGTTCGCAGCCCCGAACGAACAGAGCCCCCGGCAGCGGTCGCTGCCGGGGGCTCTCTCGTGTGTGGATTCGAGCGCGCCACCGGCCCGGTGGGCCCGCCTCGCCGCCGCATGCGCCCGGGCGGCTCAGCGTCGGCGCGGGCCCTGGGGACCGGAGCGGCGCCGTCGAACGGGCACGGGGACCATCACGGGCTCGGCGGGCGGCGCAGGCAGCAGGTCATCGAGCCACTCGCCGAATCGGTCGGCGGCGTCTCGGATGCGATCCCTGAGCGGGGGCCTGGGGTCGGACATGCGCTCCTCCTCTGCCGGAACAACAGTATAGATAGGCGCTCCATTCCCAATGTCCAGCGCGGGCACGCGGGTCAGCCCGGCCCCCCGGGGCGAATCCGACGGAGGAGCGGGTGAACCGACGCCTGCGAACGTGGCTCCCCACCGCCCTGGCGGCTGCGGTGTTCCTCGCGCTGGCGGCGAT
>JBDQIL010000033.1:0-11362 GCA_040264415.1 Myxococcota bacterium | reverse complement strand
CCGGCTACACCGGCGAGGCCACGTAGCACGGGGCCCAGCGCCACCGCTGGCAGCGTGCGGTGCGCGGCGCCGGTGCGCGCCACCACCTGGGGGGTGTCCCTCTGGTCGCGGGGGGGCAGGCGCTCGAGCACGGCACGCTGCCCGCGGTGGCGCTGGGGCCGGTGCTACGAGGCCTTGCCGGCGTGGCCGGGGATCAGTGACGCGGGCAGGGCGCCCTCGTCGCTGACCAGCGGCGCCCAGATGGGGTCGGTCAGCAGCGCCGCGAGATCGACCTCGGCCCCGTCGATCCGGGCCCGGCGGTCGATGAGCCGCACGCCGTGGCTGTAGTCGGCGTAGGTGTGGCCGTGGAAGAGCGAGAGGGGCTGGATGGGGCGCCCGTCTCGATGGTGCCAGCCGTAGATGGCCACCCGGTTGGGCTGCACCGCCAGCCGCGGCGTCATCACCACGTCCTTCTTGTGGCCGGCGCGGAGCAGGCCGGACGGCGTGGTGAGCGACTGGTTGGCGAGCATGTCGCGGTGCTTGAGCAGCCACGGCATCGTGACCATCGCCGCGCAGGGCGGGATGGGCTGGGGCTCGACCGTGACCGTGGCGGCGTCGTGGATGCGGTCGACCAAGAACCGGGTGGGCAGCACGGCGCCCGCGGCGGCGGCGATCCGCTCGGCGTGGGTGCGGTCGAGGGAGACCCGCAAGAAGTCGCTGTCGTCGCCCACCGACACGTAGTCGGGCGTCACCGAGATCTCGACATCGTGTTCGAGGCCGTTGGCGTCGAGCGCCCGGTAGCGAATGGTGGTGAGGTCGCGCACGAAGGCGGGCACGTTGCCACCCAGCACCTCGGCGGTCAGCGCGTCCTGTCGCATCGAGCGGGGCAGTCCGGCCAGACGCTGGGCCACGGCGGTGCCGCGGACACCGCGCGCCGAGGTGGCCGGCACCATCAGGCGCGGGCTGGCGGTGCTCGAGGTGGCCTCTGGGCCCCAGTCCGCCGCGGGGGGGGCCTGGTGGACCGACAGCATGGCCGCGAGCAGGGCAGGGGCGAAGGACGCAGTGGTCATGGTGCGCTCACATCCGCGCAGCAGCGGAAGCCGAGGTGGTAGTTGCGGTGACTGGTGGGGGACTGCACGGTTGTGCCATGCCAATAGGGCGCCCGCCACCGGCACCAGTCGTCGTGGGCCCGATACTGGTCGAAGATGAACCAAGAACCCTTCATCTCGGTGACACCCAGGGTGCCCGTTCCTGCCGACGCCAGCTGATCGGCGGCGAGGGGCAGGTTCATGTGCTCGGCGGCGTTGCCGTGCTGGTCGTAGACGCCGAGCGGGCTCACGCACCGGGGGAAGGCGCCGGTCGGGTAGGTGTTCGTGCCGCACCGCGTCACGTCGCCGCCGTCGCACCCCTCGCTCTTGGCGGAGCCCTGCCCGCACACCCCCGGGGCAGGGTGCTGGCCTCCGGTGGCCCAGCGCTTCTCTGCGGCGTGGGCCCGGTTGTGGGCGCTCCGCATGGCCTTGACCGCAGAGAGCGTGTCGCGGCCCGCTGCGAGGTCGAAGCGGTAGTCTGGCGCAGTGGCCGCCCCCTGGCAGCCGCCCTCCCACTCGTGCGCGTCGCAGATGCGCTTGCCCATGGCGGCGCAGATCCGCGCGGCCTGGTCGGCCCGAACCTGCGTGAGCGGGTAGGCGCACGGGGCGCCGGGGAACTCGTACTGGTCGATGCAGGCGGTGGCGTCGCGGGGGCTCTGGGTCGCGGGATCGTACAGTGGCACCATGAAGGGCCGGCCGCAGATGGCCACCGCGGCGGGCGCTGGCTGCATCGACAGGCCCGCTTCGGCCCGACGCTCGCGACAGGTCTCGAGAGACATCGGGTGGACGGTGTTGGGCGCGTAGCCGGTGGAGATGTACTGGGTCTCGACGAGGATGGCGTCGACCGCGGCGATCTGGTCGGGGCTCAGGCCAAGCTCGGGCAGCCGGGCCGACGTCTCGGGGGTCGGCGCCGCGGCCGCAGGCGCAGCCATGAGCAAACCGGCGAGCACGCCAGCGAGCCGCGCAGCCCCTCGCGTCATGGCGTGGCCCCGCGGTGCTGCGGGTCTTTGCGCAGGACCAGGAAGAAGTCGCGGTTGTCGGGCAGGGCCACGAAGCGCGGCAGCGGCTGCCCATCGCGCCCCGTCTTGTCGAGGACCGCCATGCCCGAGTCGATGTGGTGCGGGACGGGCGTGCCCCCCGGGCCTGGCGTGTAGGTGGCCAGGTAGGTGTGCTCGAGGGCGTTCATGTCGAGGAGCATCGCATTGGTACACCCGGTAGCGAGGAGCACCTGCGCCATGGCTCGGGGCGTCGCGGTGCTGAACCAGCCAACGACTAGGTAGCGCCGATCGGGTGACTCGACGATGCACGCCGCGGACCGCAAGCTGCGGAGCTGGCCCTCAGCTGATCCCGACCAGTTTCCTGCGCCCCACTGGTGCACGAATGCGCCGGCGCGCGAGACCCCGTCCTCGTCGCGACGGACCAGCGGCACGCCGTTCTGTCGGGCGTGTCGCAACCCCTGTGGCGAGTCGCCGTCAGCCCAGACCCGGACGTCCACCCGACCATCGCGCTCGACCACCAGCGTGGCCAGCCCCGGCTGCAGGGTCGAGAGCACCACCCCGTCCTGCATGAACCCGTAGTGGCTGCCCAGGTTTCGGCCCGCGTAGGGGCCGCTCTTGAAGGCGCCGTGGGTGCGCTTGAAGCCGCCCGTGAAGGTGGCGGTCAGCACGCCGACCTCCCAGGGCGCCACCTGGCCGGTGCGGCTGAGGGGGGAGAGGGTGTCGATGCCGTCCGGTCCGCCCCCGCCCGCCGGCTGCAGGTGACTGGGGGCGCGCTCGGACCAGCCCACCCGCGGGTGCTCGGTGCCCACCTCGAAGCCCAGGTTGAACTCGGTCAGATCGAAGGCCACCAGCAGCACGAGCGCCTTGCTCTCGACCGCGTCGAGGGCGCCCGGCGCCGCGACCGCGGGGTCGACCGCCACCATGCCGGGGGTGACCGCCGACACCCACACCCCGCGGCTGGTGGACGGCGCCCAGCGCCCGGCGGGCATGGTGCCCTTGTCGCCCAAGAGGGGGATGTCGAGGTTCGGGGCAGCGAGCGTGCGCGCGCGGTCGGCGGGCTTGAGGGACAGCGCCGGCGGCGCGCCGGGCCCCATGCACCATGGGTGCGTCGCCGCCGGTGCGCGCGACCTCCATGTACCGGTCCCGGAAGACGGTGCGCTTGGCCAGCTCGGTGAGCTGTTCGCCGCGCTTCCAATTGTCCCGCACCCGCTCGACCGACCACTCGAGCGGTGAGCGGCGGCCCTTCATGTCTTTGCGCAGCCACAGGCGCCCGCCGCACAGCGGGGAGTAGGCGTCGGGGCTCGCGGCGGCCGCGTCGAGGGGGGACGGGCTGCCCTCCCAGGGCGCGCAGCGGGCGCGGCCTGCGGCGTCGAGCACCTCGATGGCGCCGGTGTTGGCGGCCGTCATGTCCACGGTCACGCCGGCGGGATCGGCGACCTCGAGGTGGTACGCTCGGCCGTCCACCTGCAGCACGAGCCACGGGCTGGCCGAGGGGCTCAGCGACGTCAGGCTCACCCGCTCGTCGATCGCGATGGTGGTGGGGGCGGGCTGCAGGTCGATGACCGTCGGCGCGGCGGCGAGCGCGGCGACCGACAGAAGTGCTGCGAGCAAAGCGCGACTCCTGGGTGCGGGGCGGGGGGCCTCTGCCGGTTCGGCGCAGGGCGGAGAGTTCGGCGTCTCGCGACGAGACGGCGAGTCGAAGCGGGGGTCCCTGCAGGTACCGGGTGGGGCCTCGCCGACTCCAGCTAACCCGCGGCGCGCCGGCCTCCCTGCGTCGGGCCGGCTGCTACGGCGCGTTGCTGCGCGCCAGCTTGCGCGCCAACGCGGTGGCGAGGTTGCGGTAGAGCACCAGACCGATGTCGGGGCGCTGACGCTCGACCGCCCGGAGGTCGTCACGGTGCAGCACGGCGACCTCGACCGGCGCGGTCGCGGTGGCGCGGGCGGAGTGGTGCTGGCCGGTGAGCAAGGCGCGCTCCCCCAGCGGCTCGCCGGCCGCCACGTGGCCCGCGGGCGTCACGGCCCCGGGCAGACGGATCTCGACCGAACCCTGCAGCAGCAGGAACAGCCGGTCGGCGTCGCTGTGGGCCTCGAAGAGCACGTCGCCAGACTCGAACTGCTCCAACCCACAGGCGCTCGCCACCCGCGTGGCCTGCTCCTCGTCGAGGCCGCGGAAGACGCCGATGGTGCGGAGGGCTGCGGCCACCCGGGGGAGCACCTGGCGCTCGGACAGCGCCCGCAGCACGGGCGCGGCGACGTGGCGGGCCTCGTCCACCAGCTCGAGGGGGCCGGTCTTCAGAGGCACCAGCAGCCGCACCATCTTGACCACGTCGAGGCGCTCGACGTCCCAGAACACCGCAGACGGGACGTAGGCGGCTGGCGTGAAGCCCAGCTCGAGCAGCGTGCGCTGCATGCGCGGCGCGTGCGCCGAGACATCGACCTCGACGTAGGCCACCCCCCAGGCCCGGGACCGCTCGAGCAGGGCCGCGAGCAGGAAGCGGGCGGCGGCGTCGTGCAGCGAGATGAGCTCGAAGATGCGGACCGTCTGTTCGTGGGCGTCGTGGATGAATCCCACCGCGCCGGCGAGCGGCCCCGGCTCGCCGTCGGGCCCGCCCGCGCCCCGCGCGACCAGGTAGTCGGCGTGGCGCGTGGTCAGCTTGAAGAACCCGTACTGGAGCCGCATCGGGCCGAAGATCTCGCGGTTGCGCACGCGGCCGCGCTCGACCCGGAGCAGCGCCGGGTAGCCGACCGTGGTGAGGGCCTCGGCCACGAAGGTGCCGTCGGGGGAGGGGGGCCACGCCTGCGTGCTGTCGTCCACCACCACGTCGGGCTCGATGCCGCAGCTGCGCAGGGCGCCCTCGGCCAGCGCCGCCGCCTCGGGGATCACCCGGGGGTGGTTGCGCCGCAGGGCGCGAGCCCCGTCGAACAGCCGCACATAGAGCGCCACGCTCTCTCGCCCCTCGAGCGTGTGCTTCATCGGCAAGAAGCCCACGGCGGCGAAGCCGTTGGCGCGGCTGATCCGCTGGCTGTAGGAATGGACGCAGCGGTTCTCGACCACGGCGATGTGCAGCCGGTCGCGCACCTGGTCGAGGCGCCCCCTCATCAGGGCGCGCCCCACGCCACGGCCGCGGTGGCTCGGGTGCACCACGAGCCGCCCCATCTCGCCCACCAGATCGGAGTGCGCGCCGACGTCGAGCACGACCGACGCCGACCCGAGCACGGCGCCGGTGCGGGTGTCGTCGGCGACCAGCATGATGATGTCGTCGGTGTGGACCGAGCGGCGCAGCCAGGCGCGGTCGAAGAAGCTCTCGTAGGGGTAGTCGGCCCCGTAGACCGCCAGGAACACGTCACGGATCCCTTCGACGTCGCCGTCTTCGGCGATCCGAACCCGCACGTCTGGGCTCATGTGGGCCCCTCGCTGGCTCCTCGCGCCAGCGCGCGACCGGCCTCGAGCGCGACCTCGACCATCCAGCTGGCGCCGACCGCCAAGGCCGACTCGTCGAAGTCGAAGCGGCTGGAGTGGGCGGGGTAGCTCTCCCGGCCGGGCACCTGGGCGCCGTAGCGGATGTAGGCCCCCGGGACATGGTCGAGGTAGAAGGCGAAGTCTTCTCCGCCCATGTTCGCGGTCACCAGGGGCACGACGCGGGATGACCCGACCACCCGGACCGCGGCGGCGCGGGCGTGGTCGAGGGCGGGCCCGGTGTTGATGAGCGGCGGGGTGCCGGTTCGCACCTCGACCTCGACACGGGCGCCGTGCAGCTCGGCGACCGACCGGGCCACGTGCTCGACCCGGGAGGTGAGCTGCGCCCGCACGGTGGGGTGCTGCGCCCGGATGGTCCCTTCGAGCTCGGCCCGCCCCGCGATGACGTTGTTGGCCAGGCCCGCTGCGAAGCGCCCCACCGTGACCACCGCGGGGTGCGCCGGGTTGACCTCGCGCGACACGATGGTCTGCAGGCTGATCACCATCAAGCTGCCGACCACCACCGCGTCGATGCTCTCATGGGGGCGGGCGCCGTGGCCGTCTTGACCCCGCACGGTGATGTGGAAGGTGTCGGTGGAGGCGTTGACCGCCCCCTCGGTCACGGCGAGCACCCCCGGCGGGTAGTGACGGTCGACGTGACCGCCGAAGATGAAGCCCACGCCGTCGAGCGCCCCGGCCTCGATGAGAGCGGGTGCCCCGCGCCCCTTCTCCTCGGCGGGCTGCCACAGCAGCCTCACGGGCGCGGGCAGCGCGCGACCCTGCAGCGCCGCGGCTGCGCCCAGCAGCATGCTGGTGTGGCCGTCGTGGCCGCAGGCGTGCATGACGCCGGGCGCCGTCGAGGCGAACGGCAGGCCGGTCTCCTCGTGGACGGGCAGCGCGTCGGTGTCGGCCCGCAGGGCCACCGCCGGTACGCCTGCGGGGCCCGGCAGGTCGGCGATCACGCCGGTTCCGGCCACGTCTCGCCGGTAGGCGATGCCGAGGCGGTCGAGCTCCGCGCAGATCACGTCCTGCGTGCGGTGCTCGTTCCAAGACAGCTCAGGGTGCCGGTGCAGGTCGCGCCGCAAGCGCGTGATGCGCGCCACGGTGAGGTCGTCGATGCTCAGCTCGGGGTCGGTCATGGGGGCAGTGTAGAACGACCCGCTGCGCCCGTTGTGGCAGATCGCGCGAAGCATGACCCCCCGCAGCCTCGCCCCGTGTCTTCAGCCTACGGGACGCACTCGCAGGCCTCGCCTTCGAAGAGCGACAGGTTGTACTGGCCGTTGCCCCAGGCGTTCCGCACCGCGGCCGTGCCGTTCATCTGGCCGTTGTTGAAGGTGAGGTCGGCGTAGGGGGGCGAGGATGGACCCCTCGAAGCCGATGCCTTCGAGCTCGATGGTGCGGGCGTAGCGGAAGTTCCAGAGCACCTCGCTGCTGCTCACCCCGTTGAGGTGGATGGCGAAGCCGCTGAAGGTCGCGGCCGTGCCCGTCACGTTGATGATGACGGTGGAGCCGGCGGGGGCGGTGACGCTCATGAAGTGGGCGCTGGCGAGGGCCGTCGGCGTGACCTCGAAGACGTTGAGCGCCGGATCGGAGCCGCTGAAGAGGATGTCTCCACCCGCGGTCGCGGTCGAGGAAGGGGTGAGCGCGGCCAGGCTGGCGTTGGTGGCCTGCAGATCGGACCAGGTGGGCGGCCAGTCGAGGGTTCTGGCCTGCGAGGCGCCGCCGCCGTTGTAGAAGTTGACGTCGGCCCCGACGGTCGCCGTTCCATACTCGTAGTGGGCGTCACCGTAGAGCTGGCCGTTGTTCAGGGTCAGGCCCTGCCGCCCCACCACGCAGTTGGCGCCTGGGTCGAGCAGGCAGACCGAGAAGCCTTCCATCTCGAAGGTCTGACCCGCCGCGGCCTTGCCCTCGATGTCGGTGTGGGCGCCCACGTAGTCGTACCGGGCGAACACGTTGTAGGGCTGCGCGTTGCCCAGGTCGTAGCAGACGTCGGTGCAGCCGGAGTCGGTGGGCGCGGAGGAGCCGTCTGTGCCGGTGTCGGGCGGGTCACCCTCAATCCCGACTGGCGGCTCAGGCTCGAAGCATGCGGACAAGAGCAGGCTGGCGGCCGCGGTGAGAGAGCAGAGTGCGCGCATGGAGGCTCCGTGCGTGGGTGACTCGATCGGTGGACCCCGCCCGCACGACGATGATCGATCGTATGTCTTGTCGGGCGATTCGGTTCTGGCTCCTCGCCGTTCGCTCCTCCTGGCCCCGTGCGCCCGGGCGGCCCGACCTGGCGACGGGTGAGTCGGCCTCAGACGCGGTACGGGCCTGTTCCCAGGGGTCACGGCCGAACCGGAGCGCGCATGCTGAATTGGTACCCAGGCCACATGGCCACCGCCCGGCGCAAGATCCTCGAGGCCATGCCCAAGATCGACCTCGTGATCGAGGTGCTCGACGCGCGCATCCCCTACAGCAGCGAGAACCCCCTGGTCGCGTCGCTGCGGGGCGATCGGCCCTGCATCCAGATCCTGAACAAGGAGGATCTGGCCGACCCCGACACCACGGCCGAGTGGCTGGCGCAGATCGACGCGCGCGACGGCGTGATGGCCTTCTCGCACCAGCAGCACCAGGCCCGGCTGAACCATCGGCTGCTCGACCGGGTGCGGGCGCTGGTGGGGCCCAAGCCCACCCGGCCGGCCGCGGCGATGATCCTGGGGATCCCCAACGTCGGCAAGTCCACGCTCATCAACGCCTTGTCGGGCCGAACCATCGCCAAGACCGGCAACAAGCCCGCGGTGACGCGGCACCAGCAGCGGGTCAAGGTGGGCAAGCACCTCGTGCTGTGGGACACCCCCGGCTTTCTGTGGCCGCGGCTCGAGCCCCGCGAGTGCGGCTACCGGCTCGCGGTGACCGGCGCGATCTCCGACCGCGTGGTCGAGGCCCAGGACATCGCCCGGTTCGCCATCGAGTTCCTGGCCGACCGCTACCCGCAGCGGCTGGTCGAGGGCTACCGCATGGCCGAGCTGCCGGTCGGCTTCGACGCCATCCTGCTCGAGATCGGCCGGCGGCGGGGGTGCATGCGCAAGGGGGGCGTGGTCGATCTCGAGCGGGCGGCCAACACCCTGCTGCGCGACCTGACGTCGGGGCGGCTGGGACGCATCAGCCTCGAGACCCCGGCAGACTGCGCCGTCGACCCCGCGGCGGACAGCGCCATCGATCCCTCGGCGTGACGCCGCGGGCGGACCGCGGCCGGCGCGAGGCCCGTGCTACGAAGTCGCATGTCCGACGAGCCCATCATCGACGCCTGGATCCAGCACCCGACCGTGGCCTTCGCCCGCGAGCCGATGTTCGAGCGGCTCCTGCGATGGCTGCCGGCCGACGCGCTCCCCGATGAGATCCCAGACGAGCTCACCATCGGCGCGCTCGACGCCGGGGGCATCACCCGGGCCGTGGTGACCGCCTGGCATGGGCCGCAGGGGCCGCTCCTGTCCAATGACGCGGTCGCGGCGCTGGTGCGTCGGCACCCAGACCGGCTGGTGGGCGTGGCCGCGGTCGATCTGCATCGGCCGATGGCGGCCGTCCGCGAGCTGCGCCACCGGGTGCGAGACGAGGGCTTCAAGGGGCTGCGGATGCTGCCGTGGCTCTGGGGGCTGCCCCCCAACGACCGCCGGTACTACCCCCTGTATGCGACCTGCGTTGAGCTGGGGGTGCCCTTCTGCCTGCAGGTCGGCCACACCGGCCCGCTGGGTCCGTCCGAGCCGGGTCGGCCCATCCCCTACCTCGAAGACGTGGCCGAGGACTTCCCCGAGCTGGTCATCGTCGCCGGGCACACCGGCTACCCCTGGGCCGACGAGATGATCTCCCTCGCCACCCGCTACCCGAACGTCTACATCGACACGTCGGCCTACAAGCCCCGGCGCTATCCGCCGCAGCTGGTGGCCTACCTCAAGGGGCACGGCCGCCGAAAGGTGCTCTTCGCCAGCGACTGGCCCATGATCCTGCCCGGAGACTGCGTCGCGCAGGTCGGGGAGCTCGGGCTCGACGACGAGGCTCGCCGCCTGTTCCTGCACGACAACGCCGCCCGGGTCTTCTCGCTGTCAGGCGCGTGAGGGCGCGTACCGCCTGCGGGTGTCCCTCGAGCTCGGTCTCGCCGGAACGCGTGGACTCCTGATCCGCCGCACCGCGGCCCCACCGGATGCGGCGGAGGGTGCTGGCGCCTGCTACAGCACTCGAATGCCCGATCCGTCCCAGGTGGTCGACCTGCTGCGCGCGGGCGGCTGGCCCATGCTGCCCCTGTACGGCTGCTCCGTCTTGGGGGTCGCCTGGACCCTGCACTTGGCGGTGCGGGCGCGGGTCGAGGGGCTGGGCCGGCGGCAGCTGTTGGACGCGCCGACCACCGATCTGGGCCGCCTGCTGCTGGCGGCTCGACGCGACCGCACCGCCTTGGGACGGGTGATGATCGCCGCCCTCGCCGCGCTGCACGAGACCCCCGACCGCGCCGCCGACATCGCCACGCGGGCCGCGCTCGCCGAGCTCGACCGCTGGGAGGGCCCGTTGGAGGTCCTGGCCCTGCTCGCGCGGGTGGCCCCCCTCTTCGGGCTGCTGGGCACGGTGCTCGGCCTGGTCGACCTCTTCGCGGCCATGGAGATCGATGGGGCCGGGGTCGATCCCGGGGCGCTGTCGGGCGGCATCTGGAAGGCGCTGCTGACCACCGCCGCGGGGCTGTGCATCGCCATCCCCGCGCTGGCCGCGCACGCCTGGTTTCAGCGGCGCGTCGACCGGCTGCGCCTGACCCTCGAGGACGGCGTGGGTCGGGTGCTGGACGCGGCGGCCCGGCGGGCCCCGTGAGGCTGCCCCGCCCCCCTCGGCGCGCCCTCGACGTGCCGCTGTCACCGCTGATCGACGTGGTCTTCATCCTGCTGATCTTCGTGCTGATGGTGGCCCGGTTCAGCGAAGACGAGGAGCTGTCGGTGCGGCCCCCCGTGAGCACCGCCAGTAAGCCCCTCGATCGCACCGACGACACGCTGGTGGTGGTTCTGGAGGCCGACGGAACCCTGAGGATTCGGGGCGAGGCGGTCCCCCTGGAGCGCCTGGACGCCGTGTTGACCGCGGCCCGCGCCACCCACCCCGCCCTGGTGGTGCGGGGCGACGCGGCGGTGCCGCTGCAGGGGGCGGTCGATGTGCTGGGCGCCGCGGCGGCGGCCGGCTTCGACCAGGTGGGGGTGGTCACCCGCCCGCCCGACGGCGGGCCCGGCGAGTAGGCGCCCGGGGCGGCCTGGGTCCCGGCTCAGCGCCCAGCCAGCTCATCGATGATGGGGCAGTCGGGGCGGTCGTCGCCGTGGCAGTGGTCGACCAGGTGTCGAATGCTGGCCTGGAGCTGCTCCAGCTCGATCCGCTTCTGCTCGAGCCGGTCGAGGTGACGCTGGGCCAGCGCCCTGACTTCGCCCGCAGACCGGTCGGGCGCGCGCCACAAGCCAAGCAGCTCGGTGACCTCGGGCAGCGAGAAGTCCAGGGCACGGGCCCGCCGGATGAACCGCAGCACCTCGACCGTGTCGGGGTCGTAGAGGCGGTAGCCGTTGGCTGCGCGCGCGGCGGGCGTGATGAGTCCGATCTGCTCATAGTAGCGGATGGTCTTGGCCGGCACCCCGCTCGCGCGGGCGACCTGTCCGATGATGAGGGGCGAGGGCGGGGTCATGCCTGCGCCCGCCACCGACGCAACATCAGGGCGCTGGCCATGACGCTGACGCTCGACATGGCCATGGCGGCGCCGGCGATGACCGGGCTGAGCAGGCCGGCCATGGCAAGCGGCAAGCCGACCAGGTTGTAGGCGAAGGCCCAGAAGAGGTTCTGGCGGATCT